>JAIEIQ010000337.1 GCA_029065305.1 Oscillospiraceae bacterium | reverse complement strand
CCAGCCCACGCCCCCCGCGCCGGGGTAGCCTCCGGCGATGATCTTCCCGAATACCGTCAGATCCGGGTCCACGCCGAAGTAGCCCTGGGCCCCGCTGAGGCCGATGCGGAAGCCCGTCACCACCTCGTCGAAGATGAGCAGGGCCCCGTACTGCCGGGCCAGCCGGGCCGCGCCCCGGACGAACTCCCGGCTGACAGGCCGGGTGCCGCTCTCGGGACCCATGGGCTCCAGGTACACCGCCGCCGTGCCGCCGGTGAGCCTGTTGGCCCGCAGCTTCCGCTCCAGGTCCTCCAGGTCATTGGGGAAGAACTCGCCGGTGTGCTGGAAAACAAAGCTGGGCACGCCCTTGGACAAGATGCCCCTTGTGCCGGGGATCCGCATCCCGTAGGCCAGCTGGTCCGACCAGCCGTGGTAAGCGCCGCCCATCTTCAGGATGTTCTTTTTCCCGGTTTTTAATCGGGCGATCCGGGCGGCGCACATAGCCGCCTCCGTACCGGAGCCCAGCATCCGGAACATCTCCACTGAGGGCACCAGATCGGAGATCTTTTTGGCCAGCTTGTACTCCAGCTCGTGGAACAGGCCCGTGGAGGGGCCGCAGGTGTTCAGCAGCTCCAAAACCCGGTCCCGGACCGCCGGCACATTGCTGCCCAGAATGGTGGGCCCGCCGGCCTGGAGCAGGTCGTAGTACCAGTTGCCGTCGATGTCCCAGAGCTTGGCCCCCTCCGCCCTGGTGATGACGATGGGGAAGGGGTAGTTGAAGGCCAGATTGTGCTGTACTCCGCCGGGGATCACCTTTTTGGCCCGGGCGATCATCTCCCGGGAGCCGGGGCACTTGGCGTGGAAGTAGTTCTCCACATAGTCCGCCAGCTTGTCCCGCCGGATGGACCAGACGGGCTTGGTGATCAGCTCGTCCAGCTGCGCCGTCACCGCCGCCGCGTCCAGGTATTGATCAATCGCAAAGCCGTTATAGGACATCTTGCCGCCTCCTTGTCCGCGTAAAATTGAATGTATAGTATTTATAGTGCCAGCGTATCACACCGCCGCCGGATTGTCAACAAAGGCCGTGGACAATCCGGGCGCAGGAGCGGACCTCCTCCTCATCGGCGTGCCAGAGCTCATACTCGGACAGGGACGGCAGACCCATGGAGACGGCGTTCCTGCGGAAGCGCATTCCGTTGTCAGCGGACCTGCGGCAGGAGGCGTGAAAAACGCGTATGCCGGTATAGTCGTGGAGCTCCCGGATATTCGCCCGGTTCACGCCGCAGCCGGCCATGATGTCAACGCGCCCCGCCGCCCTGGCATAGAGCGCCCGGAGAAGGTCCTTTCCCTCCGCGGCGCCGGACGCCTGACCGGAGGTCAGGATGGTTTGGCAGCCCAGCTCCACAGCGGCCTCCAGCGTGTCAAAGGCGTCACGGGCCATGTCGAAGGCCCGGTGGAGGGTGACGCTCATGCCGCCGGCGCAGGCGGTCAGCCGCTCCATCCGCGCTCTGTCCAGCGCCCCGTCCGGGGTCAGCACACCGGTGACAACGCCGTCCGCCCCCAGGTCCCGAAAGAGCTCGATCTCCCCGCACATCTCCTCGATCTCCGCGTCGGAGTAGAGAAAGTCGCCGAAGCGGGGACGGATCAGCACATGGATCCGCACATCGCAGTCCCGGCGGATCTGCTGAAAGAGCACCGGGGACGGTGTGACACCGCCGATAGCCAGGTGGCCGCACAGCTCCAGGCGGTCCGCGCCGCCTCTGACCGCGGTCAGGCTGGAGGCGTGGGAGTCCACGCAGACCTCCAGCAGGGGAGTATTTCTCATTTGTGTTCCTCCTTACAATAATAAGGACAGCCCCACCCGCTTGACCGGGTGGGGCCGTTTTCATCCCTTGTACAGCCCGTACAGGCAGGCGTTTACTCTCTGGCCAGGGTGAACCGATCCACCAGCTGCTTGAGGCTGGCGGCTTCGGCGGAGAGCTCCTGGCTGGCCGCAGCGCTCTCCTCGGCGGTGGCGCTGTTGGTCTGCACCACGGCGGAGATCTGGTCCACGCCCTCCGTCACCTGGGCGATAGCGGCGGTCTGGTTCTCCACAGCCTCCACCACAATGTTCATCTGGGTGGTCACGTGGCCGGCGTAGACGCTGGTCTGCTCCAGGGACTCCGTGACCAGCTCCACCGCCTGACCGCCCTCGTTGACGGCGGCGATGGAGCTCTCGATGAGCTCCTTGGTGGCCTTGGCGGCTTCGTCAGACTTGGAGGCCAGGTTGCGCACCTCGTCGGCCACCACGGCGAAGCCCTTTCCGGCGGAGCCCGCCCGGGCGGCCTCCACGGCGGCGTTCAGGGCCAGGATGTTGGTCTGGAAGGCGATATTCTCAATGGCGGCGATGATCTTGGAGATCTCCTCCGAGGACTTGGAGATCTTCTCCATGGCCGCGTTCAGCTCCTTGACGTGCTCCACGCTGACGCCCAGCTGCCCGCCGGCCTGCTCCACAAACCGGCCCGCCTCCTTGGCGGCGTCGGAGGTCATCTTGGCGCTGGAGGAGATATCGGTGATGGTCGCCGCCAGCTCCTCCACGGAGCTGGCCTGCTCCATGGACCCCTGGCTCAGGGTCTGAGCGCCCATGGACACCTGGCCGCTGGCGGAGGAGACCTGGTTGGCGGAGGCGTTGATCTGGCGGATGGTGCCGCTCAGCTCCGTCTTCAGGGTCCGCATGGACAGCAGAATGCTCTGGAACCCGCCCACGTAGGCGTCCCGGTGGGAGGAGACAACGTCAAAGTTCTGATTGGCCAGCTCGTTGAGCAGGTGGCCGATGTCGTTGATGATGGTGTTCAGCCCCGTCACCATCTCCGCTGTGGAGCGGGTCAGCTCCGCCGTCTCATCCTGCCCGGTGGCCTGGGGGACCGGGGATTCCAGATCGCCCTGCACCAGCAGCTTCATCCGCTCGGCGCAGGCCCGCATGGGCACGCTGATGTTGCTCGAGAGCTTCAGCGCCACCACGATGGAGGCCAGCATGGAGACGAAGATCACCAGAACATTGATAAGGATGCCTGCGTATGTATCCGTCAGATAGTCATTCTTCATGGCGGTCACGGCGACGCTCCAGCCGTCCGTTCCGCCCACCGGGGCATAGGCCGCGTACCGGGGGCCCTCCGCCGCCTTGTAGCCGCCGAAGCCCACCTTCCCCTGACGCATCTCCGCGTGGATCGCGGCCAGCTGCTTGAGGGAGGCGTCGCTCTGGGCCTCCCGCTCAATGTTCTGGGTGGTAATGGTTTCCAGGGTGGTGTCCGCGATGGTGTCGCCGGACTTGTTGATCATGTAGGCCCGGCTGTTCTCGCTGATCTGAATAGAGGAGACAATATTGTTGAGGAAGGTCTCCGGGGGCACGAAATAGACCACGCCCACGATGGTGGAGCTGCGGCTCCCGCCGTTGTAGAGGGGCGCCGCCACCATGATGGACAGCTCGCCAGTGATCTTGCTGACCAGCGGCTCAGAGACATAGACGTTCCCGGCCATGGCCTGCTTGACGTACTCCCGGTCGGAGTAGTCGTTTCCGTCAAAAATGCTGCGGCCGTCAGCGGCCAGGATATTGCCCCGCTGGAAGCCGTGCATGCTCACCCGCTCGTCAATGATGGCCTTCTTGTCCGCCAGGGACACGGTCGCGTCGGACAGCTGGGGGATGCAGCCGGTGTCCATTGCAACATTCTTATAGGCGGTCAGCTCCTGCTCCACCCGCTCCGCCGCCAGCACGGCGGTTTCGCTCATCATCTGGTCCACTGTGGCGATGGTGCTTCTGTAGTTGAGGGTAATGCTGGTGGCCCCCACCAGCACCAGGGCAACCAGGACCGTCGCCATCAGACAGACGGTGATTTTTTTGCGGATACTCTTCATCTCTCTCCACCTCGACTTTTAATCAGAACCGCAGCACGCGAGCCCGGCTCCCTCCTATTATAGGAGGTGGAAAGTCCTCTTGTCAATGGGTTTTAGCCGCTTCTTTTTACGGAATTTTGCCGGTTGCCGGCACGTCCTCTGTTTCCGCTTTTTCCGCCCGGCAGCTACAGATTGGCGAACACATCCATCTGCCTTTGCAGCTCCCCGACAATCTCCTGGTTGGTGTCCATACGGGCGGTGATGCCCGCCATGTCGTCCACCAGCGCCCGGGTGCTGCCGGCCGCGCCGGTCAGGCCCGAGGCCGCGCCGTCAATCGCGCCGGAGATGCTGGCGATGGACCCCGCGATTTCATCCATGGCGATCCGCAGCCGGTCCGCCCGCTGGTTGAAGGCGTCCATGGAGTGCCCTATGTAGGCCGAGTCCTCCCGGTACTGCTGCCCCGCCTGGACGGACCGCTCCAGCTGCGCCAGAATGGCCCTGCCCAGATAGTCCGCCAGCTCCTGGGCGCTGCCGGAGAGGTAGTCCACCGCCCCCGTGACCTCCCCGCTGACCTCCTGGATGTGGTTGGCGGTCTCGGCGCAGGCGTCGGCCAGCTTGCGGATCTCCTGGGCCACCACGGCGAAGCCCTTCCCCGCCGCGCCGGCCCGGGACGCCTCGATGGAGGCGTTGATGGCGATGAGGTCCGTGGAGGAGGAGATGGACAGGATGTCCTTGGTAAGAATGCCGATCTGGCTGACGCTGTGGCTCTGCTCGATGGCCCGGTTCAGTACCGACATGATCTCCTCCGTCCGGGCCCGGACCGCCTCCATCTCCGACCGGGCGGACCGCTCCATCTCCTCCGCCCTTCCCCGCATGTCTGTGGAGTAAGCGGTGATAGCGGCGCACTCCTCCGCCATATCCTTGGCGTCGCCCTGGGTGCCGGAGGTGCTGGCGGTGATGGAGGAGACGCTGCCGGCGATCTCCTCCAGGGCGGCGGAGAGCCGCTCCGTCAGGCCGGAGAGCTGCCGGACGCTGCCGCTGGAGGTCTGGGTCCTGTGGCGGACCTCCCCCACCACGCCGCTGATCCGCTCCGAGCTGTCCTGGAGCATCCCCATAGCGTCCCGGATGGGGGTGATAACATGCCGCCGGATGATCCGGAACGCTGCCAGCACCAGCAGAATCCCCGCGAAAAGGGCGGCGGCGCTGAGCACCAGAGAGGTGATGTAGACTGCCGTGAGCCGGCCCTGCGCCGCCTCCGCCTGGGTGCTGACGGAGGCGTAGAGGGCGTCGATGTCCGCCTCCGCCGCGCCGCCATAGCCCGCCACGTCCCCGTTGGCCGTGGCGTAGGCGTCCTGGGTCTTGCTGTCGGCGCTGGCGCAGACCAGGTGGACCAGGGCGCGCTTGAAGGCGTCGTAGTCCCGCAGAAGCGCCCGGTAGGTGTCCATGTCCCCCTCGTCCACAGCGCTCTCATAGGCCGCCAGGCGCTCGTCCAGCGCGGCCTCCTCCGCCTTGATCTCCTGGACCAGCCGGATCATGGTGGCGTGGTCCGCCGCCACGATGTGGCTGAGGGCCAGCCGGTGGATATCCATCATAGAGCGCCGGATCTCCTCCAGCTGCGTCTCGCTGGCCATATACTCATCCACGATAGTCCCCGCGTTGGCGTGGACGTTGTTGATGCCGGACACCGCCAGAATATTGGACAGCAGGGCCACCAGTCCCAGCAGGACAACCGGCAGAATCAGCCGCTGCTGCAATGTCAGCTTTCCTTTCATGTGCTCTCCTCCCCTTGTGATACTGCCGGCGCTACCGCGCCGTCACATCCTCCACCAGCCGGTCCAGCTGTGTCTGGAGGGACGCGCCGGAGGGGTTCCCCTCCGCCATGCTGCCGGCGAACGCCGCCACCGGATCCCAGAACTTGCCCCCCACCCGCTGGAGCTGGGAGAACTCCGACTGGGCCAGCAGGGCCGCGATGGACGGGGACGCCTGAACCTCCGGGGAGTCCGCCGCGCTGGTGTTGGCGGGACCCTGGCCCCGCAGCTGGAAGCGCAGGCGCTGGTTGGACTCGCTGGTGATCCACTCCGCCAGCCGCGCCGCCCACACCGGGTGCTGGGAGTAGGCGTTGACGCCGATGAGCTTGCAGCCGGAGAAGGAGGCCATCTGGACCTGCCGCCCCTTGCAGGTGTAGGTGGGCAGCTTGGCCGCGCCGGTGTCCGCCCCCCAGGCCTCCTCGACGGCCACCGCGTTCCACGAGCCGCTGACCCCGGCAATGACGGAGCCGTCCCGGACGCCCTCCATAAATTCCGTGTCCGTCCGGCTGGCGAAGGCCGGGCTGGCGGCGATGGACAGCATGGCCTGGGCCACGTCCACCCCCCGGATCTCATTTTCCGTGCTGTTCCAGGTGCAGTAGTTGGTCAGGCCGTCGTCATTGAGGCCGATCTCCAGTCCGGTGTTGCCGAAGAAGGCGTAGACATACCAGGCGGAGGACCAGTCCATCACCACCAGCCGCCCGGCCTCCTCCGCCGCAGCCAGCATCCGGTCCAGGCTCTTCACGTCCTCCTCGGTGAAGTACGCCTTGTTGTAGTAGAGAAAGTAGCCGTTGTCCGCCGTCAGGGGGTAGGCGTAGAGCTCGCCGTCCACGCTGGCCGCCTCCACCGCCGCAGAGAGGCTGGCGGCGCGGATGTCCCCGGCGTTCTCAATGGGGTCCAGCCCGCCGGCAGCGGCCAGCGCGGCCACCTGGTCGTCGGCGAAGGCGAACACGTCCGCGCCCCCCTCCAGATCCCCCAGCAGCGCGTCCTTGCAGTGGGACTCGCTCTGGGGCTGGAAGGTGATCTGAAAGACCGCCTGGCCGGCGTAGTGGGACTGGAAGGAGGCGAAAATCTCCTGAAGGAGCGCCTCGTCCTCCTCCGCGCCCCACACCGTCAGCGCGACAGTCTCAGCGGCGGCGCCGGTATCCGGGGCGGGCGGCGGCTCCGTCCGCCCGCAACCAGCGGCCAGAAGCAGGGTCCCTATGGACAGCAGCAGTGGAAACAGTCTCTTCTTCATCTTCATCGTATCAAACCCCTCCGAATAATTCGACCGTATTATAGCACCCTTTGCCGCCGTTGACAACGGGGAAAAATAAAAATCGCGCTGATATCCGGGGCTTTGAGCGGTTTCAGCGGAGACAAAAAACTGTGGTTTACAGAACATAGCTTCTGTGGTAAACTTAGGGACATAGGTTGGGAGACAACCGGGGAGGTGCGGATATTGAGTTTTTTCGGCCGGCTGGGGGAGGACCTGCGGGACATTCTGAAAAAAGCGGACCTGATCCTGCTGGGGCTGTGCCTGGCGGCTACGGTTTTCGGTATTGTGCTCATCGCCAGTGCCACGCAGTACACCGTCAAGCTGAGCCGGTGCGTGCCGGTGCAGGCGGCGGCGGCGTTTATCGGCATAATCGGGTATTTCGTCATGACGGTGACAGACGTAGAGCACCTGTCAGAGAAGTGGAAGTGGTTTTTCGTCTTTAACCTGGGCTTTATCGGCCTGCTGCTGACCTCCCTGGGCGCGGGGAAGAGCGGCAACCGATCCTGGCTCTACGCCAGCTGGATGCCCACCAGCATTCAGCCGGCGGAGATCGTGAAGCTGACCTACACCATTCTTCTGGCCAAGCAGCTGGCCTGGTTCCGGGAGAACCGGCGGATGAGGGGACTGGACTCCCTCTTCTGGCCGGCGGCCCACGCCGGGTTCATGTTCCTCTACATCTTCGTCATCTCCAAGGACGCGGGCAGCGCCCTGGTGTATCTGGTTATCTATATGGGCATGGCTCTGGCGGCGGGACTGGCGTGGTACTGGTTCGCCCTGGCTATCGGGGGCGCGGGCATCGGCATCGGAGCCCTGGCCATCATGGGCAAGCTCCCCGGCCACTGGGCCGGGCGGTTTCTGGTGATCCTCGACCACAGCTACGACCCCTCCGGCGTGGGCTGGCAGCAGACCCGGAGCATGCTGGCCCTGGGCGGCGGCGGGCTCTTCGGCCAGGGGCTCTTCCAGGGCATCCAGACCCACTCCGCCATCTCCGGCAGTCTGCCGGAGCGGCAGACAGACTTTATCTTCTCCGTGTGCGGGGAGGAGCTGGGCATGGCGGGCTGTCTTGCCATTATCGCCTTGGAGTTTTTCATCGTCTGGCGGTGCTTCCAGACCGCCCGCGTAGCCAAGAGCACCATGGAGGCCCTTATCTGTGTGGGCTTTGGAACCATGATCATCTTCCAGACCATAGAAAATATCGGCATGTGCCTGTTCGTCATGCCGGTCATCGGCCTGACCCTGCCCTTCTTCAGCTACGGCGGGAGCTCTATTGTCACGCTGTACGCGGCCATGGGGGTGGTCTCCGGAGTGCGGAGCCGGACCCTGCCGGACTGGCTGCGGAAAACTTAGAGGCAGGCGCCTTATGAAGCACTATGTTGTTTTATTTGAGCCCCAGGGCATCCGTGTCTCCGTGGAGGCCGGAACCACGCTGCTCCAGGCCCAGAGGGCCGCAGGGCTGCTGCCCGACGCCCCCTGCGGCGGCAGGGGAATCTGCGGCAAATGCCGGGCCGCGCTGGACGGGAGGGAGGTTTTGACCTGCCGGACGGCGGTGGACCGGGATATGACCGTAACACTGCCCCGAAGCGGTCCTATGGAAATTCTGACAGCGGGAATCGCGGCGGCTCCCCGGCCCGATGGGACGGACCGATACGCTCTGGCCCTGGACGTGGGGACCACTACACTGGCCGGTTATCTGCTGGACGGACGGACCGGAGCGCTCCTCGCCAGCGCCAGCGCCCTCAACCCCCAGACCCAGTATGGGGCGGACGTGATAGCCCGTATCCAGCACGCGCTGGAGAACGGCGGAAACGATTTGCGGAGCTGCGCCCTGAAGGCCCTGGAGGCGCTGACAAACCAGATGGCGGACCAGGCGGGAATCTCTCCCGGTGAAATCACCGCCGCCGCCATAGCAGGCAATACCGCCATGCACCACCTGCTGCTGGGCATCGATCCCGCTCCTCTGACAACGCCCCCCTATATGCCGGCGGTGCAGGAGGCGCTGGAGCTGGAGCCGCAGGGGCTTCTGCCCATCGCCGGAACGATCCGGGTACTGCCCAATGTCGCCGGATTTGTGGGGGGAGATACCGTGGCCTGTATGACCGCGCTCCGGTTTGACGAGCTGGAGGAGCTGTCCCTGCTCCTGGATATCGGCACCAACGGCGAAATCGTTCTCGGAGACCGGGAGCGGCGGATCGCCTGCTCCACCGCCGCCGGTCCCGCCTTTGAGGGGGCGCGGATCTCCTGCGGTATGCGGGGCGCGGAGGGGGCGGTGGACCACGCGGCGCTGAAGGACGGCAGGATTGCCTGCCATGTCATCGGCGGCGGGGAGGCGGCGGGCCTGTGCGGCTCCGGTCTGCTGGATCTCATCGCCGTACTGCTGGAAACCGGGCGGATAGACGAAACCGGCCTGCTGAGGGGCGGAAAATACCATCTCCGCAGAGGCGTAACACTGACCCAGAAGGACGTCCGGGAGGTGCAGCTTGCCAAGGCCGCTATCCGGGCGGGGGTGGAGCTGCTGGCCTGGAGGCTGGGCCGGCCTGTGGAGGACATCCGAAAGGTGTACCTGGCGGGCGCCTTCGGGAGCCGCCTGAACCCGGCCTCCGCCTGCCGTATCGGGATGCTGCCCCCCTGCCTGGAAAACCGGGTGGTCCCCGCAGGCAACGCCGCCGGAGAGGGGGCCAAGCTCTGCGCCCTGTGCAGGGACGACTACGCCCGCAGTCAGGCGCTGGCGGCGGGAACGGAGTTTCTGGAACTGGCAGCTCTGCCCCAGTTTCAGGAGCAGTACCTGTCCGCGCTGGCATTCCCAGAAAACACAGAATAAGTTCTATAAGGTAAGGGAGGCCATATGGCCTCCCTTAAAAAGTTTTCGGTCCAGCCTTTTTCAAAAGGCTGGCAGGGGTGCGGGGGCGGGCCCCCGCGCGTTACCGCAGCAGGATAGGCTGCAGCTGCCGGCCCTGGAGGGCGGCGTCCACGGTCTCTCCGATGCGCGAAAAATCCGCCACCAGGGAGCTGGGCTTGGCCTCCGGGTCATCCTGCCCGAAGGGGACGAAAGAGTAATACCGTTAAGGGCGGACAGTTCACCTTATCCAATCCAGCCTACAAATTTGTAGTGTATGCGGATTTCCCGCTGCTTTTGTCCATCCACAATATGGGATTTGCCGATTTCTATTTTATCAATGAGGTTGGCAAGCAGTTCCCGGCTCAGCTCTTTTACATCCCGATACTGCTTCATCCGGGCAACCCAGTCTTCCGCTTCGGATGTTATTTCCTGGACCGCAGACAGTTCCGCAGTCACTTCCTTTAGCCGAGCCTCTTTTTCCTGCGTTTCCGCCTCATATCGGGGCATCAGCTTGGCATAAACACTGGGGGGAACCTCTCCGCTGACCTTGTCCTCGTATAGTGCCTGGATTAGCCTGGCCAATTCGCCTAGCCGCTTTTCCAAATTGGTGCGCTCAGTAAGTTGCAGTTGATAAGCGTCCTTGGAGATTTTAGACCGCTGGGACTGGATTGCCTTTATCATGCTCGCTTCGTCTATGTCAATCATGGCGATTTTTTCCTGGATGTCATGCAGGACAACCGCTTTTAGCGGCTCTTCTGAAATCGCGTGTGATGAACAGGCAACCTTTCCGCTCTGGTTATAGTTAATGCACAGATAGGAAACGTATGCCTTTACAACGCCGCCGCTTCTGGTTTTATGAGATACATTCCGCTTCATGCCATAGCCGCAGTCCGCACAGCGCAGAAAGCCGCTGAATAATCCCACAACGCCGGTATTTGTCACACGAGGCTTAAAACCTCCGCCATCCATAGCGCGAACGGCCTCCCATGTGTCCATGTCAATGATTGGGTCATGGGTATTTTCCACATGAACCCAATTCTCCTTTGGTTTGTTCTTCTGCCGGTGGTCCTTATAGGAAATGCTGCCTTGTTTGAGCTGCACCATATTTCCTATATATGCTTCGTTGCGTATAATGCTCTTAACGGTTTCACGGCTCCACAGATGATTTGTGGGGTAAGGATTCGCCTCTCCACGACTGCTAAAATGATAGTCATATGGCGGCATAACCCCTTCTTGATTCAAAATTCGGGCAATCATCTGATAACCGTTTCCACCTCTGCGGAGTGAAAAAATACGCTGAACAACTGCGGCGGCAACCGGGTCAATTTCCAACTTGTGCTTATCCTGAGCCGATTTTTGATAGCCATATGGGGCCTTTTGTCCCATAAATTTTCCGCTTTCCGCATTTGATTTGCGGACGGCGCGGATCTTTTTTGACGTATCCCTTGCGTAGATGTCATTAAAAACATTCTTGATAATCATGCTTACATCGTCGTTTTGCCGGAGGGTATCAACGCCATCATTTAATGCAATAAACCGGCAGTCATAATAGGGAAAAACGCAGTCCGTGTATCTCCCTACCTCGATGTAATCACGTCCTAAACGGCTCAAATCCTTCACGATAACGAGGTTGATTTGCTTGTTTTGTACATCGTCAATCAAACGCTGAAAGTCTGGACGGTTGAAATTTGTACCTGTCCAACCATCGTCAACATAGTAATCCGCAATCGTCCAGCCCTGTTGTTCACAGTACTGCGTCAACATCAGCTTTTGATTTTCGATACTGACAGATTCGCCAAACCGTTCATCATCCCGGCTTAGACGCGCATATATTCCAACCTGATATGTTCGTTGTGCAATCATTTTTATCCTCCCGTTGCACAACATATAGCGGCTCTATTTGTTACCAATATATTATACACTATATGTTGCGAGTAGTCATCTCTTTTCCGGAATTTATAATAAATTTCTCATAAATGTCTTTTAGTGAACCGTTTTCTGCAAAAATACTGATGACTTTGTAGGTTGTATCACCAATTTTTTTCTCGCTATATGACGGCAATATCTGCATTTTATCGGCCCCTTTCAATGGAGCATATGCGACAGCTAAGTTCGTCATACCCCTGCACCGCCTTTTGCATGAGTACCCCAGAAAGGATTTGCGATATATGTAATTCCGCATGGATTGCTCTCAAAATCGGTCTTAATCGTCAGCGGATTGACGTTCAAATCTTTCAACATAGTCAGATATTTCAAGACGGTATTGCGGGAAGCGTAGCCTTT
>JAIEIQ010000336.1 GCA_029065305.1 Oscillospiraceae bacterium | reverse complement strand
GAGCGGTGCCCCCCCAACACGGTCATCCTGGGCTACGCCTCCCTCCGGGACCGGGAGATCCCGGAGCTGGTGGAGGCGCTGGCCCGGGCCTGGGGCTGACAGAAGGAGCGGCCGTCCCGATGGACGGCCGCCCGATAGAATGGAATCCGCACAGTGGCTTGTTACTCCGTCTCCGCCAGCCGCCGGACGGCCTCCGCCCGGTCCGCCTTGAAGAAGAAATCCTTCCCATGGTTTGACTCGTAGATAAAGTCCCGCAGGGGCTTGCTGGTGTACCGGGTGTAGTCCCCCCAGATGGCGGCTTTCACGCGGTAGTTGATGAATTTCTGCAAAATCTCACCGGCCAGGCCGGTGCTGAGGATAAAAAAGTCCTCGGTGATACACGCTTTATCAATGGCAATCCGGTCCGCGCCGGTGTCATACCGGACGGTCATCATCAGATCCAGCGCGGACTGCACATCAGAAATGATCGTCTCATCACCGGAAACCACCGCAATATCCAGTCCATTTTCTTTCAGATGTTCAATATTCATAGGCTCCTCCTGTTCCTGCCGCTGTACAGATTCCGGTTCGCGTTCCATGATACCAGATTCCGCCGGATTTGGCAAGGGCCCCCTTCTCCCGGGAGCGTTGACATTTTCGGACAGTTTGCTACAATAGACACCATACACGCGGACACAGCAGATAAGAATAGGAGCGACACTATGCAGATTCATCTCGACAGCAACGGCCTCTCCCTGCTGAAAAAGGGTAAGCAGGGCTTTTTCCGGATTGTGTTCAGCCGCCTGGGGCTCATCGTATTCCTCCTGGCCCTCCAGGTGATGGCGCTCTTCAGTGTTTTCCAGCGGTTTGAGGCATTTCTCCCCCATATCCTGGGCGGGACGGCCATCTTCACCGCCGTCATGGTCCTCTATCTGCTGGGCAGCGCCATGGACCCCACGGCGAAGCTCACCTGGCTCCTGGTTATCGCCCTGCTGCCGGTGTTCGGAGCCCTGCTGTACTGGGACACCCAGAGCGACATCGGCCACCGGGCGGTAAAAGCCCGCCTGAACCAGCTGGCGGACCAGACCCGCCAGGCCATCCCCCAGTCCCAGGAAGCTCTGGACGCCCTGGCGGCGGAGAACCCGGGAGCCGCGTCCCTGGCCCGGTACATCCGCCGCAGCGGCTGCTACCCGGTGTTTGACCGGACCGCCGTGACCTACTTCCCCCTGGGGGAGGCCAAGTGGGCGGAGATGCTGCGGCAGCTGGAGCAGGCGGAGCACTTCATCTTTCTGGAGTATTTCATCGTGGAGGAGGGCCTTATGTGGGGGAAGGTCCTGGAGATCCTGGCCCGGAAGGCCAAGGCCGGCGTGGATGTGCGGGTGATGTACGACGGCACCTGTGAATTTTCCACCCTGCCCCACGACTACCCCAGGCGGCTGAGGCAGCTGGGCATCCGGTGCAAGATGTTCGCGCCGGTGTCCCCCTTCGTCTCCACCCATTACAACTACCGGGACCACCGGAAGATCCTGGTCATCGACGGCCATACCGCCTTCAACGGCGGGGTAAACCTGGCCGACGAGTACATCAACCACGTCAACAAGCACGGCCACTGGAAGGACACCGCCGTCATGCTCCAGGGGGAGGCGGTGAAGAGCTTCACCCTGCTGTTCCTCCAGATGTGGGGCATCAGTGAGCGGGAAACGGAGTTTGAAAAGTTCCTGTCCTGCTCCGCCGCCCCCCGGCCCGAGGCCAAAGGGTGGGTGATCCCCTACGGGGACTGCCCCCTGGACGGGGACAAGGTGGGGGAGCGGGTCTACATGGACATCCTCAACCGGGCCCAGCGGTACGTCCACATCATGTCCCCCTACCTGATTCTGGACGGGGAGATGGAGACAGCCCTGAAGTTCGCGGCGGAGCGGGGGGTGGAGGTGTCGCTGATCCTCCCCGGCGTCCCGGACAAGACAGCGCCCTACGCCCTGGCGAAGACCCACTACGCCTCCCTGCTCTCCTCCGGGGTCCATATCTACGAGTACACCCCCGGCTTTGTCCACGCCAAGGTGTTCGTCAGCGACGATCGGGAGGCGGTGGTGGGCACCATCAACCTGGACTACCGCAGCCTGTACCACCACTTTGAGTGCGCCACCTACCTCTATCAGGCAGACTGCGTCCCGGACATCGAGGCGGACTTCCAGGCCGCCCTGCAAAAGTGCCGCCAGGCCACCCCCGAGACCCTCCGGCGGGAGAAGTGGACGCTGAAACTGACGGGGTTTGTGCTCAAGGCTGTGGCACCCCTGCTGTAGCTGTCACCGCCCGGCCCGCCGGGGCATAGACTGGACCAGTCCCTTTTGAAGGAGGCTTTTTCTATGACAACCATGACGGGAACCGTTCTGCTCATCGGGAACGGCTACCTGCTGCTCCAAAACGACAGGGATGGCCAGGAGGTGGTGGTCAACACCGACTGCGCCTGCCGCTTCTGCCCCGGCGACCGGGTCTGCGTCTGCCACAGCGGCGCCATGACCATGAGCATCCCGCCCCAGATCAGCGCCATCAGCATCCGGAAGTGCCGGTAAACGATAACGGGACGCCCCGGCTTACGCCGGGGCGTCCTTTTTTATGCGCTGCGGGCGGGCCGCTATCTTGTCATCGCCCGGTGGAGCAGCACGGCCATATCCGCCCGGGTCAGGTTCGCCTTGGGGTTCAGCCTGCCGTCACTGGTCCGCAGCAGCCCCTGCTGGATGAGGCAGGCCATGGCGGTCTGGGCGTAGCCGGAGACCTGGTTCCCGTCGCTGTAGGCGTTCAAAGCGGACAGGTTCCCGTCGTCAGCGGTCATCCCCGCCGCCTGGAGGGTCCGCTGAATCATCACAGCGGCGTCCTGCCTGGAGATGGTGGAGTTGGGCTGGAAGCGGTTGCTGCCGGTGCCGTTGACTATCCGCAGGCCGCTGAGGGTGTTCACCGCCGAGGCGTAGTAGGCCGAGGAGGGCACGTCGGCGAAGGAGCCCGGCGCGCCGCTGTTCTCAAACTGGAAGGCCCGCCACAGCATCAGGGAGAAGTCCCCCCGCCGGATGGAGTCCCCGGGGGCAAAGCGCCCGTTGCCCGTGCCGTTGACCACCCCCCGGTCGTAGAGGAAGTCGATGGCGGTGATGGTCTCAGAGCCGTAGCTCCCCAGGTCGTTGAAGTACTGGGAGGCGGCGGCGGGAATCACGGAGATCACCACCTGGCCCTGGAACTGGGTGCCGTCGGCGTAGAGGGCCGTATAGGGGATGGACACATTCCCCTGATACCCCGCCCGGGGCACGAAGGTGAGGCTGGACAGGGAGGGATCCCCGCCGGGGCGGTACTCGGTGGTGGTAGCGGCCTCCCAGCTGTAGCGGGTGGGACCGGCGTACTGGTAGAAGAGCCGGCCCGCCTGGGGCGAGGGCAGGGAGGTGAAGCGCACGGACACCGGCTGGACTCCCCCGGTGGAGAAGTCGGCGGTGTTGAAGTCCACGGGCACCCCCCGGGAGGCGTAGCGCACCGAGCCGCCGGCGCTCAGATCCGGGTGCACCACCACCTCCACCGCGCCCTGGAGGGCCTTGCCGCCGGTGGTGACGGCGGTAAAGGGGATCCGGGCGACGCCGGAGAAGCCGTAAGCCGGCAGGAAGGACACCTTGCCCACGCTCACCGCGCCGTTGAGGAAGTACTGATCCGCCTCCGTCACCTGGGCGGTGCTCCCGTCGGAGGCGTTGTACTTGAAGTACAGCATCCCCTGGCTGGAGGAGGGGGCGGTGAACTGGACGTAGTTCAGAGCCCCGGTGGACTGGGTCCGGCAGAAGGTGTTGAAGTCATCGCCGTTGAAGGTCACCAGCTCCCGGCCCGTCGTCTCATAGCGGATGCCGCTGCCGGAGGTTCCGTCGCCGGCAGCCCGGATGACCATCAGGCCGGTGAAGGTCTCCCCGCTGACGGCGCAGGCGGTGAAGGGCACCTCCACCGAGCCCCGGAAGTTCTCCGAGGCCCAGAAGGACAGGTCGGAGAGGTAGGGGAAGGCGCTGTTGTAGTACTTGGTATCCTGCGCGGCCTTGGAGCCCAGGACCTCGGCGGAGGTCCGGTCCAGGTAGATGGTGCCGGCAGCGGCGGCGGGCAGGGTCTGGAAGCTCACATAGTGGAGCCGCTGTCCCGTCAGCTGCTGGCAGAGCTGGGCGAAGTCCCCGGAGGCCAGCTTCACCGACCCGCCGGGCATACAGTCGTAGTTGATCTCCCCGGCCCGCTCGCTCTGGAAGTGGAGCTCCACTGTGCCGTTGAAGGTCTCGCCGTCCCGGTTCTCCCCGGTGAAGGGGATGCGGACCGTGCCGTGGAAGCCGTCAGCGGCGACGAAGGTGATGCGGCTGATGTTGTCGTTGATGCTGTTGGAGGAGCTGGAGCGGTAGTAGGAGTAGGTGTCCCAGCTCCAGACCTCGGTGTTGTTCTTCCGGTCCGGGCGGTAGTTGTAGTAGAGCTTGCCCTGATTTTCGGAGGGCGGGTTAAAGCTGACGGAGCTCAGCCGCTCGCCGGTGACGGAGAGGCAGAAGTCGTTGAAGTCCGCCCCGTCGAAGGTGATCTGGGTATCCCCGTCGGCGTTGTAGACGATGCCGCCGTCCAGGTCCTGGGTCACCCGGACCACCAGCTGGCCGGAGAACCGGGCGTTGGAGACGCTGTAGCCCAGGTAGTCGATGGCCACCGTGCCCACATAGGCCTCGGCGGGAACGAAGGTCAGCCCGTCCAGATCCGCCCGGGTAAAGCGGTCAGAGGACGTAACCTTGGCGCCGTAGTTGATGTCGCTGACGTAGCCGGTGTAGAGGGACGCCTCCGTCACCGGGGGCAGGGTGAAGGTGACATAGCTCAAGGGCGAGCCGGTCTCCCGCTGGCAGGCCTCGCTGAAGATATTCCCGGTGAGGCCCAGGGCCTTGCCCTGGGGGGTGTGGAGGACCAGGTCCGTGTCCACCTCCTCCAGCGTCACCGCAATCTTGCCCTTGAAGGTCCGGCCGTTGGCGGCGGTGCCGGTGTAGGAGATGGTGGCGGTATCGCCGGTGTAGGAGGCGTTGGGGACAAAGGAGATATCCTGAATATAGGGTCCCCGGGGGCTGGTCCGGGCGAAGTAGGTCCCGGAGGAGGCCACGCCCATGCCGGTATCGGCTGAGGACTTGTAGCCCAGGTAGAGGGTGCCCTGCCGGGTGTCCACGGTCAGGCCGGTGATGGAGACCAGGGTCTTGTCCCCCTCGGCGGTGATCATCTCCTGGCACTGCCGGGCAATCTCACTCTCGATGGTGGAAAATTTCAGGGGGCTGCTGACGGAGGCTTCGGCCTCAATGGTCTGGGCCTCGTTGGTCTCCACGGTGACGGAGATATCCTTCATCGCCACAGGCTGGCCGCCCTGGAGGACCTGCACCGTTACGGTGGCCCGTCCGGCGGCAATGCCGTCGATGCGCAGAGCGCCCTTGGCCTTGCCGGTTGCTCGGGCGATGTTGGGTTTATCGCTGCTGATTTTAATTTCACTGCTGGTTGCCGCGTCACCGAAATAGCGGAGCCAGAAGTCATTCTCCCCGGGACCGGGGTCCCCGTCGTAGTCGTAGAGGGTGGCGACGGAGTTCTCCTTGATGGTCAGGGAGTCAGCGCTGGAGGTAATGCCGGTGACAATAACCGTCAGCTCCACCTTGCCGCCGCTCTCCGTGGTGGCGGTGATGGTGGTCTCGCCGGGAGCCAGGCCGTAGAGGTAGACATCGTGGCCGTCGCTGGCGGTGTTGTAGTCAGCCCGGGCGATTTTGTCCTCGCTCCAGGTGATTTTATCGTTCCGGTACTCATCGGGGCGGATGACCGCTGTAATCATCGGGCCCTTGCCGACGCCAATACAGATGGTGTTGTTTTCAATGGGCTTGCCGCCGGCAGACAGGGAAATCACCGGCGGATCCTTCGGCTTTTCCGGCGGCGGATCCTCGTCCTCCTTATCGTCTTCGCCGGGGGTTGTGCCAGGGTCCTGATCGGGATCCTTGCCGTCGTCCGGGTCGGTAGTCTCGGTATTGCCCGTCCCCCCGCTGCCGTCGTCCCCCTCCGCCAGCAGGGCCGTGGGGGCCAGGGAGAGCACAAGCAGAAACGCCAGCAGCAGCGACAGCCAGCGCCGTCTGGTAGATACCTTCATCATGTAAACGCTCCTTTTCAGTCAGATTCGCGGAATGGAGAAGCGGGAGCGGGCGGATGCCCGCTCCCGCAGGGGTTATTAATTTGTGCTACCACTCATGTCTGTACTACTCTTAATATTGGACTTCCATATTTGCATTGTTTCTGTGTCAGCTCCCCATGCTACTTCGATATAGGCACCGAAGATTTGAAGCACCCCCTCTGTGCTCACATCGTACTTGAGTGAAACTATCAAATCCTTATTAGTTGGAGGACCATTGAGGGCCGATAGATATGCTCTGGGGATGGCGAATCCGGAAGAAATCGGGGCGTTATTGAAGGTAATACTCACTGAGGCACCCTCTGCCGTATTTGTAACTGAATCCACAGTCACCCCCGTCTTAGCCTCGCCGGGGATAAAATTATCTTCCGTAATTGGAGTAGTTTGGTCAGAAGCATATAGCGGCCGGTCAAAAATAAGCGTCAATGATCCTGAAAACAGCTGATTTTTGATTTCAAAATCGTTTAGGTTGAGCAGTACAGTCTTCAGTTCTGGCGGTGTCGATCTGACCACAGAGACCGGGAAGTACATACGGTAGGAGTCGTTGAGCGTATTGTCCGGAAGATCCGAATTCCGCGCCACGACAACAATCGCGTAATTTGTACCTGGGAAAATCTTGTCATTGGGTGTAATAATCTGGTTTGGAGCCACCGAAACCGGGCCGCTGCTCTTGTCTTCCCATTTCTCATAGTCTTGCTTATCACCAGGAACACTCAAGTTTTCCGAGGAACCGCTGCGAATCCACTGGCCCACCTGCTGCCGCATCCCGGCGGAAGCGTAAATGTCAAATACGGAGAAGCCGTTATAGCTGTTCATATTTGGCGTCCCGTAGCCTGGAATATACGTTTTGTCGTTCTTTTTCTTCATCGCTGTGCTGACCTCGTATGGTTCAAGCAGCGCCTGCTTTAACGTATACTTCTTATAGGCATCCGGAAGCTCCTGATCGCTGCCCAAGTTAGAATAAGCCGAGAGCGTTAAAGTTTCCAGGTTTTCCAGTAACTTATAGTATTCCTCGGTGTAGATCAGGTACTCCACATTCGCCGCAATGTCTGTGGAAACCATCGCGCCGTCGTCTGTGGAATTGATGGTGATCTTGGGCTTTTTCACAGGTGTCGTTGTAAACTTATAGATGAACACCTCGGACAGATCATCCGCCTCGCCCTTGATAACGATGTAGATGTAATAGGTCGTATCCGATTCCAGTTCCTGGGGCACCTCGACAGTCATATTTGCCACACCCCGATAGGTGGCGTTGCCGGTAATGGCCTTTGCGCCGTCCTCCCAGCCTCTGGGGTCAAAGATCCTCTCCTTCTTCGGCTCGTCAAGAGGTATCGGAGGTGTTCTCAGCTTATCCTGACCGCTTGGAACCTTGCCCTGCGCTTCCGTACCGTTTCGCGGGACCTCACTGCATTTAATATTTCTTTTGCCGTCTGGGATGACCGTTGGATCCTTGACAATCGTCGTGACATCCGGTTGCCAGCCGTCCTCCGTTCCATTTTCCCCATTGACGTCCGCCCTGCCGATAGCGTAGTAGACATACCCCTCCCGGTTCAAGGTCAGGGACATGGTGACATGGGAATCTGTAGCGGTAAAGGTCGGCGATCCGGATGCGAAGTAGGGCAGGGTGGAATCTGTGAAGGACTTAGGCAGAAGGACGAAGTCCTCCGTTTTCCCCTCCGCCGTCCACACGCCAATGGACTTTGCGCCGGTTGCCAAGCCGCCGCTCTGGATAGTCGTCCACCGGTTGAAGCTGAAATTGGAGCGCAAATCGTTAAGATTGCCAGTCTGTCCCGCCGCCACATAGGCACGTAAATTAACTGTCCCGTTCCACTCATTTTGTTTGTCACTGGCGCTGACCTTTTTCAGCGTGACGACGAACTCATAGCGGTACTCAGAGTTCAGGTTTTTCAGCGGCGGGAAGAACTTCCGGTCAGTACAGCCTCCAAAGAAGCCGTTAACAGGCCGTCCACCCCAGTTTCCTTCGTTAACGCTGATATCCCCGCTGTAGCCCAGGTAGACCCAGCCGTTGGCGTCCGCCGTTCCGTAGCCGTCCTGGGTGGGGAGCATGTCGAGATTTTTCTCGTTGGCCTCGTCCCTGGCCCAGTCCTTGCCGGGCTCCGTGATCACCTTGCCGCTGGCGTCCGTCACCCGGTAGAAGAGGTCGAAGGAGACGCTGGTGTCGGAGAACAGCAGAATATCATAGCTGATGTTCTCGTCCACTGTTTCGGTCGAATTGGGCAGCAGACGGAAGCTCATGTGAACGTCAGTCAGGGTGCCCGCTTTTTCATCGGCTGTCGCACCGGCCGCGTCAGGATTCAGAATGATCGGCTTGTTGTTGGTATCTTTCTCAACATCGGCCAGATTCCCTGTGGTGCGCTTCGGCGCGTAGGGTCCCGTAGTTCCCGCGCCGCCCATGTTGACCAGATTCACCTGGGCGAACTCAATCTCAATGACGGGGACATTGTGCCCTGTCTCCACCGGGGTGTTGAAGTTGACCGGGCTGGGGGACAGGACGTTCTGCTTGGCCGAGGTATCGGTCAGATTCGAGATCTCGAAGTAGTAGGTGCTCCCCGCGTTCAGGCTCAAGCCATCGTTGAGGAACTTGACCAGGAGCTTGCCTTCCTTCATGGAGAGCTCGATCTTCCCTTCTCCATAGTCGATGTATTCATCCGAGTTCTCCGGCGTCACAAGCGTGCCGTCAATCACCGGCACCAGATCAGGCTTGCCCTGAAGCGGGTTCTGCTTATAGAGCTTGATGCTCCCCTCGATGGAATCCCGCAGCCGCTGCCAGGCGGTAGCCTTGCTGGAGCTCACCGCGTTCTGATAGGCTTCCCACAGATCCCAGAAGCTGTCGCCGCCGCCCGTTCCGGCGTAGCGCACGTTCTCGCTGAACTCCAGCACAATATCGGTCCCCCGGACAGGCCGCTTGGTGTCGTCCTCGCCGATAAACTGGGTAAAGTGCTGTGTAATCTTGGGCCCGTTGGTATCCAGGGTGCTGATCGTGATCTTCTTAACGGTATAGGACCAGTTCCCCGCCGCGTCCTGAGCCACATAGTAGAGGTCGTAGGCCTTCTCCGGCTCCAGACCAGTTACATTGATCGCCCCATCAATATTCTCCGTGGCGTTTACCCGCCCGGAGGCGATGGCGTTGAGGCCCGAGGAAACCTGGAGCTTGGCGTAGTCGTCGGTGAGAAGGATCGTGCTCTCGCCGGGCTTGGGCTTGGGGTAGTCCGCCCCGGCCTCCACCACGGCCCAGAACACCACGCCGGTCTCGTTGAGCCGGAAGGTCAGACCCACACTGTTGGCCTGGACGTTATTCACGGTGGGCTCCACGATGAACTCCGGCGGCGTCCTGTCCACGGTCGTAAAGGTCAGGCTGGTAACGGCGGAGCTGTTGGCCCCGTTGAAATCCGTCAGCCAGAAGTAGACGGTATAGGTCTCCTGCTCCTCCAGGGTCAGATCGTTGACCCAGAACACATCGGCCGTGTTCTTAGACAGCGTCCGCACGCCGTAGCCCAGATTGCCGGTCACACGGGCCGTGCGCAGCTCATCGGGGGTGGGCGCCTGGGCGCCCTGGGGCAGCAGCGCGTAGTACATCACGCAGTCTTTGTTGGCCATGACTGTGGCCTGGCCCCGGGTATCCTCGATGAGGGACATATAGGGATACCCCTGGTTAAACGCCGGCACGGTATTATCGGGGGTGGTGAAGGCAATAACCTTCAGCGGGCTCTGATTCCCGCGCTCGTCCACCAGCACGGCGGACAGGTAGTAGGACCCGCCGGAGAGCAGTCCGGTGACGGCGGCTGTTACCTCCTCGTCCCCCTGGGGCACCAGGGTCGTCCCCCGCTGCACGGCAATCGAGCCGTAGGCCGGGGGCTTGATGAGGTCGTCCACCCCCACGGAGCCGTCGGTGATGGCGCTGACCGCCCAGTGGATGGTGCCCCGCTTGTTGGTGGCGAACACCGCGGAGATGGAGTTGGGGGCCACGTCGGCAGCCATGGGGTAGCCGGAGAGGATCAGGGGCTCCCGGGAGGACTCGTCCGCCCCGGTGGAATCCATCTCCTGGCCGTTGATCACGGCGGTGATGCCCGGGCGGATGACAATCTCATCGGGCAGCATGGTGACAATCGAGCCGGGGGCGTTGACGTTGAGCTTGCCCACGTCGCCCTGGCCGGTGACATTGGTGGCCACGTCCAGGTTCAGCTCCTTGACCACCGTTCCCCGCTTGATGTCCAGGGTGGCGTTGACCGCGTCCTCGTCCACGGTCAGCTTGGCCACGGTGCCCTTGGCGGCCTGAACCAGGGAGCCGGGGGTCTTGTTGACGACCTCCTCCACCCGGCCGGCCAGATCCAGCTGGATGCCCTCGTCGCCGTTGAGCTCGATGTACTTGAGGCCCATCCCCTCGGGGGTGTTATCCTCGATGTAGGCGCTGGTGCGCACGGTGGTGCGGCCAATCTCGGTGATGCCGTCGGCCTGGATGGTGACATAGTTGTCCTGGAGGTTGTCCACCAGCAGTTCGTCGGCAATGACGTTGCGCATGAGAATACTGGCCCCGCCGCTCTCGCTCTCGCCGGTGCCGCTGGCGATGATGCGGCCGAGGACCTTCACGTTCTCCAGCTTCACGTTCCCCAGCCCCACGCCGCCGGTGACGTACAGATCACCGCTGATGACGGTGTCCCGCAGGGTCACGCCGGGGGAGGAGATGGTCACGTTGCCGAACACGCCCCCCAGGGTGTAGTCGCCCTCCGCCTGGATGGGGGTGCCGATGGTGCGGCTCATCAGAGCCGCCATCTCCCCCCAGGTCACGGAGCGCTGGGGGCGGAAGGTGCCGTCGTCATAGCCGGAGACCAGATAGTGCTCCAGGGACGCCTTGATGGTGCCCCGGCTCCAGTTGCTGATCTGCCGGGCATCGGCGAAGTCCATAATCTCCCCCGGGGAGTCCTGGAGCATCATATTCCGCCCCAGAATGGTGGCGGCGGTCTCCCGGTCCAGGGTGTCGTTGGGGGAGGCGGTGGTCTCGCTGGTCCCCTGGATATATTTGGCGGTGTAGGCGATGCCCACGTCGTCATAGAACCAGTCGTACTCGCTCACGTCCTCAAAGGGGGTGGGCCCGGGCACGTGGTAGCCGTAGGCCCGGTTGACAATGGACATAAAGTCCGCCCGGGTGAGGGGCTGGTTGGGGCTGTTGGCCTGATCCGGCCGGATCAGGCCCCACTCGGTCATCTGGGCCAGGTAGTCATCGGCCCAATGGGCCTCCGCCTCCCCGCCGGGGAGGGCCGGGAAAAAGCCCAGAACCATCACCGCGGCCAGCAGGAGCGAGATCGCCCGCGTCCGCCAGGAACATACATGCTGCATAGGGATAACTCCTTTCCAATCCAAGCGTTAGGGACTGTTTACTGCTCTTTTTTCGGCCTGGGGCGGCTGACCTGGATGCTGAACACCGCCTTGCGGATGATCATCTCCTCATCCATGCACAGATCCACAAACCGGGCGGCGTAGAGCTGCTCCGGCCCCTCCGAGGGCAGCAGGCGCAGCACCCTGGTCCGCAGGAGCACAGGCGCCTCCGTCACCGGCAACACCAGCTGCACCACCTCCCCCACCCCCAGCTTCTGCTCGCAGTAGAAGGCCACGCCGCCGCAGCTGAGGTCCTTGCCCTTGATGGGCCGCTGGCCCTTCCAGTAGCCGGTGACGGGGTAGATGAAGCTCTGAAAATCCGTCAGAATCCGCAGGTTCTCCCGGGCCTCCGCCCCCAGCACTGCGCTGGGCCGGATGACCAGCCGGTCCCCCCGCTGCATGGTCACGGTGCCCCGCTTGGAGGTGGCCTTCACATCCAGGGCGATGAG
>JAIEIQ010000335.1 GCA_029065305.1 Oscillospiraceae bacterium | reverse complement strand
CCTGTCCGCCAGCGATTTGAACGTAGACCGGGCTGCGCTGCAAAAGACGCTGGAGCGCCTTCAGCGAAAGATCGACCGCATTGCGGACACAATTTGACGCCATTTTTCGCTATTTTCGGCTCAAACGTTGTACTTTTGAGATTGCACCAGAGCAGAAGGCCCGCGTCACCTACGACAATATCCTGCGTCTGAGCGACGACCCCGACGTGAGCGATGTCATCAAATTCCTCCGCGCCCGGGAGATCGTTCACTTCCAGCGCTTCGGCGAGGGCCTGCGTCTGGCAAAGGAGCGCATGAACCAGAAAAACGTCTACTTCACCAACCCAGCTTTTGACAAATAGCGCCCAAAAGGGCAGGATGGCTCCGCCACCCTGCCCTTTTCATTTTCTATGCTGCCTAGGAGATGAACAACTGCTCCCAGGTATAGCCGCCGTATTGATTGTTGTTCTTCTTCGAGGCAATCCCAATTTTTGTAAAGCGCTCGTTGAGAATATTCGCACGGTGTCCCTCGCTCTTGAGCCAGCCCGCCATAGCCTGGTCGGCGGTTGTGTAGCCGGTCGCAACATTCTCCCCGGTATAGCCGGAGGATATCCCCGCGTCTGTGATCGCCGTCTTGTACTTGGTGCCGTCAGGCCGGGTGTGGCTGAAACTGACTTCACACTCTGCCGCCCGCACCTGAGCCGCCTTACACAAAACCGGGTCCAGCTCCAGAGCGGACAGCCCCGCCGCCGCTCTGGCCTCGTTGACATGCTCCAGAATTGCGTTTACAGACGCAATCTGTGTCTCGTCCAAGCCCTCCGTCCAGTCCGGCGCCTCCCCCGGCGCACCGGCCAGAGGTACATCTTCATCCTCAATCGTAATTCCCGGCGGCTCCTCATTCTCCAGCAGTGCCGGGCGTCCCCGCAGCAGCAGCGCTCCGCTGACGCAGAGAAACAAAGCCGCGCTTAAAATCAGTGCCGCGTATTTCCGTTTCATGGATACAGTCTCCTTCCTTTTCGTCGGGCTCCTCCTGCGGGAGAGGTGCGCATCTGCCGAAAATCAAACTCCCTTTGAAATTCCCGCACATTCAGCCCTCGATCTATGTAGTTCACCAGCAGCTGGGCGCAGGCCCGGCTGTCGCTGCCCGCCTGATGGTGTTCCAGTGGAATGGACAGGTACTCGCAGAGGGTACTCAATCTGTGGTTGGGTAGCTTCGGATAGCACCGCCGCCCCATCCGCACTGTGCAGGCATAGTCCGCTGTATCATGCCAATCGACACAGTACGCGCGCAGGCACTTCGCAAGCACGCCCATATCAAAGGGGGCGTTGTGGGCCACCAGCAGCCCGCTGTCAAAGATAGGCTCCAGCACCGGCCAAAGCTCTGAAAAGGTAGGGGCCTCCTCCGCCATGGCCGGAGTGATGCCGGTGAGCTGGATATTGAAGGGGTGGAAGTAGGTTTCCGGGTTGACCAAAGTGGACAGCTCCTTCACCAGCCTTCCGTCCTCCACCACCGCTATACCGATAGCGCTCATACGGTTGTTGCTGGAATTGGGCGTCTCCACATCGAAGACGACATACCGGGCCCCATCTGCCATCTCAGCCCTCCCCTTTCCGCCGCAGTGTCCGCAGATAGGACTTGCGCTCGTCCGCCACCCGGTAACTCTCCACAGCCTTTTGTATCGTCTTGTTGTGAACCCAGGTATCCAGGCGGCGGTTTTCCAGGAAGGAGATTGCCGCGTTGTACTGTTTCGCCAGAGCGGTGGCAAAATACCAGGCAATCATCATGTTGACATAATACTCGCCGCTCCGCAGTGCTGCCACCCAGTCCATAAAAACCGGATTGAACGATTCATCCAGGTAAAACTGCATCAGAACCCCGATACCAAACCGCACGGTATAGGGGTGCTCCGCCCCCATCCAGCCCCTTGCCCGTTCCGGCAGATCTGCGGGATGCGCCCGAAAAGCCTGTGGGCCGATCAGATCGCAGACAGCCCAGTTGTCCACATAGGGCAGAAACCGGTCCAGCTCCTCTACGGTTCTGCCGTAGTCCTTCCAGCTGGAGAGCAGTATTCCGTGGATAATGTTCTCCTCATAGTACCGGTGGGGCAGAGCCTTCAAGAACGCCTCCGACTCCTTAGTTTTGGCGAAAGCCTTCGCCAGCTTCCGCAGTACCGGTGTACGCACGCCGATGACTGTTTCCGGGTTCACAGTCGGCATCAGCTTACACTGGAACTCCATGTAGGGCAAATCCTGTAGGGCGAAGAGCTGTAAAGTGAGGTCCTTCTCTGCCGCTTCCATCAGCTCTCCTCCTCTGGAGCCTGCTCCAGCATTGCGGCAAAAGCGTCCTCCGTCAAAATTGGGATGTTAAGCTCATTCGCTTTACGGAGCTTGCTGCCAGCGTTTTCCCCGGCCACCACATAGGAGGTTTTCTTGCTGACGGAGCCGCTGGCCTTGCCGCCGCGCGCCTCAATAAGCGCGGCAGCTTCCTCCCGGGTGAACCTCTCCAGCGTTCCGGTGAGTACGAAGGTCATACCCTTGAACTGGTCCCCGGCCTGCTTCTCCACCGCCTCCATGGACACCCCGGCCTCCCGCAGGCGGCCCAGCAGGTGCTGGGACTGGGGGTCGTCCAGCCAGGCGCGGATATAGCCGGCGGTGATGCCGCCTACATCGTCGATAGCGGTCAGTTCCTCCTCCGAGGCGGCGGCAAGCTTGTCCAAGGTGCCGAAGCGGGCGGCCAGCACCTTCCCCGCCTTCTGCCCGACCTGCCGGATGCCCAGGGCGTAGAGCAGCCGCTCCAGTCCCCTCCCCCGGCTCTGGTCGATAGCCTTCAGCGCGTTTTCTGCCGACTTGTCCCCCATCCGCTCCAGACCGGCCAGCTGCTCCTTGGTCAAAAAGTACAAATCCGCCGGGTTCTTCACCAGGCCCTTCTCAATGAGCTGGTTCATCACCGCCGGTCCCACGCCCTCGATATCCATGGCATCCCGGCTGGCGAAGTGGGTCAGGTTCCGGTGGAGCTGGGCGGGGCACTCCGCGCCGGTACAGCGCAGCATGGCCCCCTCCGGGTCCCGAACCACAGCCGCGCCGCACACCGGGCACTTCTCCGGCAGATGGTAGGGCGCTGTCCCCTCCGGGCGCAGGTCAAAGCGGACCTCCACCACCTCCGGGATGATCTCCCCCGCCTTCTGCACCAGCACCGTGTCGCCGATGCGGATATCCTTCTCGTCGATGAAGTCCTGGTTGTGGAGGGTGGCGTTGGTGACGGTGGTTCCCGCCAGCCGCACCGGCTCCACCAGGACCTTGGGCGTCAGCACCCCGGTCCGGCCCACCTGGACGGTGATGTCCAGCACCTTTGTCAGCTTCTGCTCCGGCGGATACTTATAGGCGATAGCCCACCGGGGGCATTTGGCGGTGCTGCCCACGAGAGCCCGCTCGGCCAGATCATTGACCTTCACCACCGCACCGTCCATGTCAAAGGGCAGCTCCTCCCGGCTCTCCCCCAGCCGGACAATTTCCTCATTGATCGCCTCAGCGTCCTCCAACAGCTTCCGGGGAATGACCTGGAAGCCCTGGTTCTCCAGGTAGTCCAGTGTCTCGGCGTGGGTGGGGAAGGTTCGTCCCTCCGCCAGCTGCAAATTGAAAACCCGGATGTCCAAACACCGCTCGGCGCAGATTTTAGGGTCCAGCTGCCGGAGGGACCCGGCGGCGGCGTTTCGGGGATTGGCGAAGGGCGCTTCCTCCCGCTCCTCCCGGGCCCGGTTGAGCCGGT
>JAIEIQ010000334.1 GCA_029065305.1 Oscillospiraceae bacterium | reverse complement strand
CCCTTTGTATTGTAGTCGATAATATCATCAAAAGCGCTGTTCAAAGAGTTGAAAAGCGCCTCACATTCTCCGTCCAGAATCGCGCGAGCGCTCTCGGAGCGGCCCTGTTTGGCAAAAGCCATCATTTCTTCTTGCGCCGCCTGATACTGTGTCCAGAGATTGTTTGCGTTGTCATAGAAATTTCGTTCTTCCTCATCGATCATATCCCCATATGCGGTCAAAAGGGTATCCATGGTATCGTTTCCATCCTGGAGGTACTGAAGGCTTATCTCTTTTTTGTTATCGGAGTCTGCGGTAAGGTACTCCAGCTCATTCAGCCGGATATTAGAAACGGTAGCGCTCAGTTCCCTTGCGACGTCAACGCTGGGAAGCCAGCTCGTTGCAATGTCGCTCGTCATGTCGTTCATCCGACCCATGAGAAAAAATGACATCCCGCTGATAATGAGCATCCCCAGCAGCGCAACCCCTATGAGGATATAAAGTTTCAGTCTGATCTTTAAATTTTTTATGTAGTGGATCATCTTTGCGATCTCCTCTTACACTTCATTATCTGCTGTTGATAACTATTAGAATATATCGGAAGATCTTCTCTGTTTGATAAGTGGATCGATGAGAATATGATGGAGACCTTCTTTCCAAATCGAACCCACTGCGCTAGGCTTCGGGTTGGCTTAGTGTATCGGTTTCCCAGTCCTGAGCCGCACAATGGCGTACACAAACAGAGGCAGACCCCTGGAGAGATAGGCGCTCTCCGGGGGCCTTTTTGCCGTTCGGGTTTGCTTATTTCTGCGGCAAACATATTGCTTTTGAAGTCAGAATTCAGTTCTCCAGATACCGCATGAGGATCGCGGCGGTTTCACTCCGGGCGGCGTAGCCCTCGGGGTTCAGCCGCCCGCTGGCGTCGCCGGAGAGAATACCTTCCCCTACGGCCCAGGCTACGGCCTCCCGGGCCCAGGAGGCCACCGCCTCCCCGTCGGAGAAGGCGGAGAGGTCCCCCGCCGCCTCCAGCTCTGTCCCCAGGGAGGCGCACCGGTATAGAATTACCGCCAGCTGCTGCCGGGTCAGCGGGGCAAGGGCTCCGAAGGTCTCCCCGTCAAACCCGCCGGCAATCCCCAGCTCATAGGCCCAGCGCACCGCGTCCCGGTACCAGGCCCCCACCGGCACATCCCGGAAGGGCAGCTTCCCGCCGCCGGGCCGGGGGCTCCCCGCCGCGCGGTAGAGGGCGTCCAGCAGCTCCGCCCGGCTGGCGTTCTCCCGGGGGCGGAAGACGAAGCCCTCCTCCGCCTCCATCAGCCCCCGGCCGCACACGTAGTCCACAGCCTCGTGATACCAAGCCCCCGCCGCCACGTCGGTGAGCATCGCCGCCGGACAGACGGAGGGCTCCGGCGACTCCCCCCGGGCCAGGGCCCCCAGGTTGAAGTCCAGCCCGACGGTATTGGCCGCGTAGTCCGACGCCGTGACGTACAGATGCTCCGGCAGCTCCTCCGGCCCGTCGAAGCCCAGACGGAGAACATAGGTCTTTCCGGCCTCCTCTGGGGCGAAGAGCAGCTCCGCCAGGGGCTCCTCCCCCTCGCCGTAGACGGCGGCGCGGGCCAGATACTGTTCGTCGCGGAGGGTGATGGACAGCGTCTCCCCGCCCTCCTCCGGCAGGGTCCGCGCCAGCTCCGCCGCCTCCGCACCGCTCCAGGCGTCCCCGGCGGCGGGATCATCCAGCCCGGCCAGGACCGTGGGCGCTGTGCCGTCGATGGTTACGGGGAAGCTCCACTCCAGCCGATCCCCGTAGTCCTCCGCCGTCAGCCAGGCGTAGTCCCTCTCTCCATGGGCGGCGTAAGCCGCCTCCATCTCCGTGTCGCTGTCCAGCCAGGCGTAAAATTCCACCTGAACGGTAGTCCCCTCGGGCAGAGGCTCCCCGTCCCGGCCGGTGCCGTCCCAGAGGAACAGGCCGCTGGAGGCGGCCTCCCCGTTCACCATCCCCGCCCGGGGCAGCCAGGGGGTGTCGTCCACGGCGCAGATCTCCCCGTCCGCCTCCCTGCGCACCAGCATGATCAGATGGGCGGCGTTGCGCAGGAGCACCGGCTCCACCACAAACAGACTGCCGCCGCTGTACAGGGAGTCCGGATTTTCCGTGGAGATCGCGCCCCGGCGGTCCCCCCAGGGGGTGTATCCCCAGGCGTTCTCCCCCAGAAGGAGGGCGCTCTCCGGGTCGAAGCCGTCCTCCCCGCCGGTGATATACACCAGATTGGCCCCCAGATCGATGGGCAGCTCTTCGCGCCAGTCCCCCTCGCCGCCGGTTTCCGCCAGGAAGTCCAAAACCTCCCGGTTGGTCACCGGCTCCAGGATGGGCGCGGCTTTCCAATCGCCGCAGAAGCCCAGGAAGGCAGCGTGCAGGGGGCCCGTCTCCTCTCCGCGCAGATGGATGTATCCCTCGGTGAAAAAGCCGTTGGGGAAGATCTCCCCCAGCTCCTCAAGGGCCTCCGGGCGGACTTTGAGGGTGACGGAGGCCTCGCCGCTCCCGCCGGCGGGGAGCTTCACCGTTTTATCGCCGGAGATCTCCACCCGATCCGTGATGTCCAGGGCCGTCAGGGCGCTGTAGGTCCGCCCGTTCTCCTCCGTCCAGGCGTCGGTAAGGACCTGGGCGTCCACTGTCAGCTCCAGGGGCTGATCCGTCAGGTTTTGGATCTGGAGGACGGCGGTAAAGCTGCCGTCCCCGCTCTCCCCCAGCTCCAGCAGGGGATTTTCAATCACCGCTCCGGCGGACAGGGCCGCGTCCTGGTTCACCAGACCGGCCCCCTGCCGCCGGGGGGAGAGGGGCAGCTCGTTTTCGTCCAAGATGATCTCCGCCGTGGAGGCCAGCAGGTCCAGGGCCAGCCGGCCCTGCTGGGCCCGCGTCAGCTCCGGGCGGCGCTCCCGCAGGGCCTGGAGCACCCCGGCGGCAATGCCCGCCGCGTTGGGGGAGGCCATGGACGTGCCGCTCAGCTGGAGGTAGGCGTCGTCGTCCTCCGCCCCGGCGGAGAGCACAGAGCCGCCGGGGGCGGTGAGCGCGGGCACCAGCCGCAGGTCCGAGGTGGTCCCCCAGGCGGAGTACTCGTAGATGGCGGGCGTCTCGTGGAGCGTCTCTATGTAGGCGTCCTCCCGGACCATCAGGGTGTTCTCCCCCTGCTCCGCCAGCTCCAGCAGGGCCGCGCCTGCGGCCCGGGAGACGATGGCGCAGGGGATGGGCAGGTCCTCCACCGAGGGGATAACGCCCCCGGAGACGTTGTTATAGACCAGGCAGGCCGCGGCGCCTGCAGCGGCGGCGTTCCGGGCCTTCTCCGTGAAGGTGATCTCCCCCCGCTCCACCAGCGCTACTGCTCCGGTGACGTCCAGGCCCTCGTAGTCCGCCGCCGTCCCCACGCCGCCCACCGGCACAAACCGCAGCTCCTTGTCCGCCAGCGTCTCCAGGGAGGGGACGCTCATGCCCTCGTCCGGGTCGCCGTCCACGAAGGCCCAGCGCTGTCCTCCGGCCAAAATGCCGCCGGTGCTCTGGCGGACCATGGCGTCCGCCGCCGCCACGGACACCGCCCCCTGGTAGGTCCCCGGGGAGCTGGCGGAGCCGTAGTCGGCGTAGCCGGAGGAGGGCAGGGGGACGCCGGCGGCCTTCTCCGTGACCACGGTTCCGGAGTTGCCGGCGGCGCAGAACACCAGCACTCCGTCCTCCTCCAGCCGCCGGAAGATGTCCCCGTAGACCTCCTCCAGGATCTCGTCCTCGGTGAAGCCGTTGTCGGTTCCCAGGGACAGGTTGATGATATCCGCCCCCAGCTGATAGGCGTCCTCCATGGCCCGGAGGATCACCGCGTCGTCGGCCCGGCTGTCCTTCCCGTCGGTGAAAACCTTCATGAATACCAGCTGCGCCGCCGGGGCCGCGCCGGTGAACACAGGGGCTTCGTCCTCCCCCGGGGCGTACCCGGCGGCAAGGGCGGAGACGTGGGTGCCGTGGTCCTCCTGGGCGGACACGTCGGCGTCCCGCCCGGCGTAGTCATAGACAAAGGGGAGCTTTGCCGAGATGTAGCGCCCCCGGGCGCCGCCCCCGGCGGTGAAGGCGCTGATATCCTGCCGGGAGAGGGCCGGGTGCTCCGTCAGGCCGTAGTCCCCAAAGACCTCGTGGCTCACCCGCAGGCTGTCGTCCAGCACGGCGATGACCACCCCGTCCCCGCTGTACTCCGTGGACTGCGCGCCCATCACCGGGAGGCTGTTGGTGGCGGTCAGGGGATCGTGGATGGCGGCGGAGCGGGTGTGGGACCGGCTGCGGCCCACGCCCGCGATGCCCGCCGTCTCCTCCAGGGCCCGCAGAACGTTCTCCGGGGCCTCGATGGCCGCGCCGGAGAACAGCGCGCCGTAGGACCACAGTGTCTCCGTCCCCGGCAGGGCGGAGAGCAGCGCCGTCAGGTCCCCGGCGGCGGCGTCCGCCTCAAAGACCACCACAGCCCGGACGGGGCCGTCCCCCGCCGGGGCCTCCGCCGCCCGGACCGGCGGGCACAGCGCCCCCGCCAGCCCCAGGGCCAGCAGCAGCGCGAAAAAGCGTCGTATATTGTTCATGGATGGGTTCCTCCTCTGTCCAGGGGTGTGGCTCTATGATACCACATTCCCCGATAAATGCAAGCCGGGAGAGCCATGGAGGGGTTTTTTGCCGTTTCCGCGGATTTGTGCTTTGCTTTGCCGGGCCAATGTGTTATAATAAAAAAATCGTGCCGAGAACTGTGAAGGGAGGACGCCCCGCGTGCATAAAAAACTGTCCCGGCTCATCGAGCCGAATCTGCAGCCCTATTTTCTCTGCTTCCTGCTGTTTATTCTGGCGGCGCTGCTGGTGGAGCCGGTGCTGGCGGCGGTGGAGACGGTGGTGCTGCTGCTGCTGTACATCTTCTACCGCAACCAGAGCCACGCCCGGCGGCGCAGCATTATGCAGTTTGTGGAGACCCTCACCGGCGGGGTGGACTCCATCAGCAAGAACAGTATGCTCAACACCCCGCTGCCGGTGGTGGTCTTCCGGGCGGACAACGGGGAGATCATCTGGACCAACGCCGCCTTTATGGAGCTCACCGAGGCCCGGGAGGGGGTTTTTGACATGCGCATCGGGGATCTGGCCCCCTGCTTCCGCTACCAGTGTATTCTGGACGGGGAGAAGCAGGACCCGGAGCTGACGGAGATGAACGGCAGCGTCTACCAGATTTACGGCGCGGCGGGCCGCATGAGCGGCCGGGCCGCCAGCCAGGGGATCATCGTCACCGCCTACTTTGTGGACGTGACGGAGCGGGAGCACATGCGCTCGGTCTACGACGCCTCCCGGCCCGTGGTCACGCTGCTGGTGCTGGACAACTACGAGGAGCTGCTCAAGGCCGGCGGCGAGGCGGCCAAGAGCGCGGTGCTGGCCCAGATCGACGAGCGGATCAACGCCTGGGTCCAGAACACCGGGGGGATGCTGCGGAAATTCGACCGGGACCGCTACCTCTTCATCTGCGACGAGCAGAGCTTTGAGCAGCTGGCCGCGGAGAAGTTCTCCCTGCTGGAGTCCATCCACCAGGTGGTCAGCGAGGACGGGGTCAACGCCTCCCTGTCCATCGGCGCGGGGAAGGACTGCGACACCTATGAGGAGGCCCTCCAGTGGGCCGGCAAGTCCATTGAGATGGCTCTCAGCCGGGGCGGGGACCAGGCAGTGGTGAAGGACAGCCTGGACTTCCAGTTCTACGGGGGCCGGGCCAAGAGCTCGGAGAAGCGCACCAAGGTCAAGAGCCGGGTCATGGCCAAGGCCCTGGGGGATCTCATCGCCGACGCCAGCCAGGTCTACGTCATGGGCCACGAGTACGCGGACATGGACGCGGTGGGGGCGGCGGCGGGCATCTGCTGCGCCGCCCGGAAGCGGGGGAAGAAGGCCCAGGTTGTCATCGACCTGGAGGGCAACAACGCCCAGGCCCTGGTCCGCCACCTGGCGGATCAGCCGGAGTACGCGGGGGCCTTTGTCTCCGGGCCCGACGCCTTTGTCCACGCCCAGGCGGGGGCCCTGCTGGTGGTGGTGGACACCAACCGGCCGGATCTGGTGGAGCACCGGCAGCTGCTGGACGCCTGCAACCGGGTGGCGGTCATCGACCACCACCGGCGGGCGGCGGTCTACATCGAAAACGCGGCGCTGAACTTCCACGAGCCCTACGCCTCCTCCGCCTCGGAGCTGGTGACGGAGCTCCTCCAGTACATGGCGGAGCCCTCGGACCTGCTGCCGGCGGAGGCGGACGCCCTGCTGGCGGGGATTGTGCTGGATACGAAGAACTTTTCCATGCGGGCCGGGGGCCGGACCTTTGAGGCGGCTGCGTTTCTGCGCCGGGCGGGGGCGGACACCGCCGAGGTCCGCCGGTATTTCCAGAGCGATCTGCCCAGCATGATCGCCCGCTACGACATCATCCGCACCGCCAAGATGGTCCACGGGGACATCGCCGTGGCGGTGGCGGAGCGGGAGGTCAGCCGGGTGACGGCGGCCAAGGCGGCGGACGATCTGCTCACCCTCAAGGGGGTGCAGGCGTCCATTGTGCTCTACGGCCAGGGGGACGGCATCTCCATGTCGGGCCGGTCCCTGGGGGAGATCAATGTGCAGGTGATACTTGAGAGCCTGGGGGGCGGGGGCAACGCCACCTCGGCGGGGGGGCATATCCCCAATATCGACGCCAAGACGGTCCACCAGCGGCTGCTGGCAGCTATCGACAGATACTATCAATAGGACAGCAATGCCGGACGCGCGAGCCTCCGGCGGGATAAGGAGGATACGACTATGAAAGTGATTTTGCAGCAGGATGTACGGGGCCAGGGGAAGAAGGGCCAGCTCATCGAGGTGGCCGAGGGCTACGCCCGCAATTTCCTGCTCCCCCGGAAGCTGGCGGTCCCCGCCACGGCGGACGCCATGAACACCATGAAGCTGCGGGAGAAGGCCAAGAAGGCCGAGGATGCCCGGCTGAAGGCGGAGGCGGAGGCCATCGCCGAGAAGCTGAAGAACGCCCCGGTGAAGGTGACGGCCCGGGCGGGGGCCAACGGCAAGCTCTTCGGGGCTGTGACCAGCAAGGAGGTCTCCGACGCGCTGAGCGCCCAGCACGGGATTGAGCTGGTCAAGCAGAAGATCGTCATGGATGAGCCCATCAAGGCCTACGGGAGCTACGAGCTGAAGGCCAAGCTGGGCTACGAGGTCTCCGGCACCATCTATGTGATGGTGGTGGAGGAGAAGTAGGGGGACGCCTCCCCGGGGGGCGGCGCCCCAAACAACAGAAAGCGAGGATTGGAAGATGGCAGGCGACGATCTGCTCTCCCGTCAGATGCCCCACTCCCTGGAGGCGGAGCAGGCCGCCCTGGGGGCCATGCTCATCGACGCGGACTGCATCAAGGATGTGATGGATAAGCTGGTCCCGGAGGACTTCTATATCCAGCAGAACCGGGATATCTTTGAGACCATCTACACCATGTTCAGCTACTCCCGGCCCATCGACGGGGTGACGGTGGCGGAGGAGATGCAGAAAAACGGGACCTTCGATGAGAACACCACCCGGAATTATCTCCTCCAGCTCATGGAGATCACCCCCACCAGCGCCAATGTCTCCGAGTATGTGAAGATTGTCCGGGACAAGTCCCTGCTCCGGGCCCTGGCCAAGTCCGCCGGGGAGATCCTCTCCATGACCCAGGAGGGGCTGGGGGAGGCGTCGGATATCCTGGAGGCCGCGGAGCAGAAGGTGTACGCCATCCGCCGGGGCCGGAGCGCCCAGGAGATGGTCCCCATCGCCCAGCTCCTCAAGCCCCTGCTGGACCAGCTCAACGACCTCTCCTCCGGCAAGACGGGCCTGCCGGGCCTGCCCAGCGGGTTTTCCGCCGTGGACCAGAAGATCCACGGGCTGAATAAGTCGGATCTCATTCTTCTGGCCGCGCGCCCCGGCGTGGGCAAGAGCTCCTTTGCCCTGAATATCGCCCTGAATGTGGCCAAGCAGAGCAAAAAGACGGTGGCGGTCTTCTCCCTGGAGATGAGCAAGGAGCAGCTGCTCACCCGCCTGATCTCCTCCGAGGGGCTGGTGGATTTGAGCAGGCTGATGACGGGCCGGCTCTCCGCCAACGACTGGGGGAAGCTGACCCAGGCCGCCCGGGTGCTGCGGCAGACGGATATCCGCATCGACGACAACCCCATGCTCACCGCCGCCGATATGAACGCCAAGTGCCGCCGCCTGGACAACCTGGGGCTGGTGGTCATCGACTATCTCCAGCTCATGAGCTCCTCCGGGGGCAAGGGCTACTCCGGGGAGAGCCGCCAGCAGGCGGTCAGCGATATCTCCCGGATGCTGAAGATCATGGCCAAGGAGCTGGACGTGCCGGTGCTGTGCCTGAGCCAGCTCAGCCGCGCCAACGAGAAGCGGGAGGACAAGCGCCCCATGCTCTCGGATCTGCGGGACTCCGGCGCTATCGAGCAGGACGCGGATATCGTCATGTTCCTCTACCGGGAGGACTACTACAAGGAGGAGACGGAGAACAAGAATATCGCCGAGTGCAGCGTGGCGAAGAACCGCCACGGCGAGACGGGCCGGGTTCCCCTGCGCTGGATGCCGGAGTTCACCACCTTCAGCACCCTGGAGATGCGCTACGATGAGGATTGACCTGCCCTGCCCCCGCTCACCAGGGGAGCTGGTGCTGTGCGCCGTCTCCGGGGGGCGGGACTCCATGGTCCTGCTCCACCTGCTCCACACGCGCTCGGAGGAGTGGGGGCTGCGGCTGGCCGCCGCCCACTTCAACCACTGCCTGCGCCCCACGGCGGACCGGGATGAGCAGTTCGTCCGGGACTGGTGCGGGGCGCGGGGGATTCCTCTGGAGG
>JAIEIQ010000333.1 GCA_029065305.1 Oscillospiraceae bacterium | reverse complement strand
CCCGAGGAGGCTCCATCCCCGCCCACCGGCAGCGGGGAGCGCCCCGACTACACCCGCGCCGACATGGCCCGGGCGCTGGAGGGGGGCGAGTTTGCCGGCCTCACCCGGGCAGTGGAGGAGAAGCTGGGCAAGAAGCTCACCACCCCCGATCTCTCCACCCTCTTGGGGCTCTACGACTTTCTGGGCCTGCCCTCCGACGTGATCTTCCTGCTGGTGGGTTTCTGCTGCGAGCGGACCGCCGCCAGCTTCGGCCCCGGGCGCAGGCCCACCCTGCGGCAGATCGAGCGGGAGGGCTATCTCTGGGCCCGGAAGGGCCTCTTCACCCAGGAGAGCGCCGCCGCCCACATCCGCAGGGTTCAGGCCAGCCGGGAGAAGCTGCCCCGGCTGATGCAGCTGCTGGGCCTGGGGGACCGGGCTCCCTCCCCCAGCGAGGAGCGCTATCTGCTGGGCTGGATCGATATGGGCTTCGGCCCGGAGGCGGTGGCCCTGGCCTACGACAAGACCGTCCTCAAGTGCAAGGAGCTCAAGTGGCCCTATCTCAACAAGATTCTGCAAAACTGGCACCAGAAGGGCCTCCACACCCCGGAGGAGATCGCCCAGGGGGACCGCCTGTCCGCCCCCCCGCCCAAAACCGCCCGGCCGTCCCGGGAGGAGGACGCCGCCTCCATCCGGGAGAATTTGGCCCGGATGGAGAAATACCGCCGGAAGCTGCGGCAGAACAAGGAGGAGAGCTAAATGTCCCAGGATCCGAGGATCATGTCCGCCGCCTGGCGGAAATTCTCCGCCGAACGGGAGGCCAGGCGCACCGCACTGGCACAGCTGACAAGGGAGGTCCACCGCCGCCTGCCCCGGGTGGAGAGCATCGACCGGGAGCTGCGGCGGATGGTGGGGGAGATGATGGTGGCCGCCTTCGAGGCCGACGCGGACCCGGGCCCCGTCCTCCGGAGGCTGGAGCAGGAGAGCCTGGCCCTCCAGCGGGAGCGGGCGGAGCTGCTAGTGGGAGGCGGGTACGCCTACGACTGCATCGACGACGTGCCGGCCTGCCGGCTGTGCCAGGACAGCGGGTGGCTCCGGGACGGGAGCCCCTGCCGGTGCCTGATGAGCTACTACACCCGGGAGCAGAACCAGCGGCTGAGCCGCCTGCTGGATCTTGGGGGGCAGAGCTTCGAGAGCTTCTCCTTCGACTGGTACGACAGCGAGGTCTGGACCGAGTTCGGCGCCAGCCCCCTGGGGAATATGGAGCTGATCTACGACATCTGCCGGGATTTCGCCCGGCAGTTCGGCCAGCAGACCCAGAGCCTCTTGTTTACCGGTCCGCCGGGTCTGGGGAAGACCTTCCTCTCCGCCTGCGTGGCCCGGGAGGTCAGCGAGCAGGGCTTCTCCGTGGTCTACGACACCGCCGCCCACATCTTCCAGCAGTTTGAGAGCGGGAAGTTTGGCCGGGAGAACCCCTATGAGGAGGCCCCGGAGGAGGATATCGACCGGTGCCTGCGGTGCGATCTGCTGATTATGGACGATCTGGGGACGGAGATGGTAAGCCCCTTTGTGCGCTCGGCGTTCTACCGGATTGTCAACGAGCGGCTGCTGGGGCGGAAGAAGACGGTGCTCTCCACCAACCTGACGGTGCCGGAGCTGGGGCGGCAGTACGGCCCGGCGGTCCAGTCCCGGCTGGAGGGGGAGTATCAGGTGCTCCCGTTCTTCGGGCGGGATATCCGGCTGCTGAAGAGAGACCAGTAAAATCAGCTGCAAAGAATCTTTTAAAAGACATTTTTACCGTTAATCCGGCAAATTTTTGGCTCCATAACAGCGCCCCGGGAGCGATGCTGTACTTATAAAAAATGTGTTGGGAGGGATACCCATGGACCTTAAAGCCGCCTATGCGGCCGGGGAAGCGGTTGATCCTCGTCCTTACCATTATTACAGCAGCAGTAGCAGCAGCCGTCTGTGTTGTGATCATTCTCCAGTTTGGCGGCAAAACCCCTGCCACTGCGGAGGAGTTCATTGCCGCTAAGGACGGCAATATCATCAAGGCCCTGGGCTATTAAAAAGCAAACGCAGAGGACGCGGCATGGCCGCGTCCTCTTTCCGTCCTCAAGCAAGACTGTACTTGGTCACGCCGAACATCCGGGCCAGCTGGAGCTTTGCCGCCATGCTCTCCTCGCTCTGGTACCAGACTGTGGCGGTCTGATAGGCGTTGGGCTGGTAGATGCAGTAGGCACTCTCATAGCGGGTGGAGTAGTAGTCGTTGGCCCCGCCGGCCAGCAGCTCCTTGACCTCCTCCGCCGTCACCGGGGCGCTCTCCACAATCTCGCCGTTGGCCACAATGGTCCGGATGCCCCCGGCGGTCAGGTTCAAAATCGCGCCCTCCATATACATCCCCTTGGCCCTGGCCTTCCGCAGTGCCGCGTACAGCTCCGCGATGGGCTCCAGGGGTGTGGCAGGCATCTCCCCGTCCGGCACGGCCTCCGGCGCGGCCACCGCGATCTGCTCCCCGTAGGCGCCGGCGGACACCCGCTGGGAGACGGCGTGCCAGCGCTCATGCAGCCGCACCAGCACGGCGGCGGCCTGCTCCCGGGTGGCGGTGTCGCCGGGGGCGAAGCGCCCCTTCCCCATGCCGCTGATAATCCCCGTGTCGTAGGCGATAGCGATGAAGCCCTCGCTGGCGGTCACATCCGTGAAGGGCGAGCCCAGCTCCGCCGCCGCAGGGGCCAGCGGCGCGTACCCGAGCCCCCGGACGATGATCACCGCCATCTCCTCCCGGGTGATGTTGTCCTCCGGGCGGAAGGCGCGGCTCCCCGCCGGGAGGGCGTCGTGGGCGGCGGCGGTCTCCACAGCGGCGGCATACCATTTATCCTTGGGCACATCGCTGAAGATCCCCTCCGGGGAGACCTCCTCCCAGCCGAAAAGCCGCACCAGCGCCGTGACAAAAGCGGCCCGGGAGATGGGCTGGCCCAGGCCGAACCGGCCCCCGCCCACACCCTGGAAGATGCCCAGCTCCGTGGAGCGTTGGACGCTCTCCGCCGCCCAGTGGTCCTCGGGCACGTCGGTGTAGCCGCTCTCCGCCGCCAGGACGGACGGCGTCAGCCCCAGAGCCAGCACCAGCGCCAGGGCAAAAGAAAGTAAACGGGTTTTCATTTGTACTACCTCTTTTCCTCTGAATCGGAGACAGTATAGCAGACTTTTGCCTCCAAGTCAAATCTGCCCAATTTTTAGCCGGTTCTATACCGGCTTGCAATTTTCGTCCCCCGTGATATAATAGCTGCAGAACGAAAAAGGGAGGTCCGGCCATGACAGAAGCAGAAATCCGAACCCTTGTAGACGCCCAGCGCGCCTGGTTCCGCACCGGGGCAACGCTGAGGGTGGACCGGCGGCTGGAGGCCCTGGCGCGCGTCCGGGCCTGGATCACGGACCACCAGGGGGAGATTCACACCGCCCTGCGCCGGGATCTGGGGAAGAGCGCCTTTGAGGGCTACATGTGCGAAACCGGTCTGGTGCTCGACGAGCTGGGGTATATGCTCGCCCACGCCCGGTCCCTCTCCCGGCCCCGGACGGTCC
>JAIEIQ010000332.1 GCA_029065305.1 Oscillospiraceae bacterium | reverse complement strand
CTTGCCCGCCCGCTCCCTGGACATGGCCTCCCCCTTTGTCTCAAAGCTCTCCCAATACACCAGCTCCACCGGCAGGCGGGCCCGGGTATACCTCCCGCCCCGCCCGGCGCTGTGGACCGCCAAACGGCGGTCCAGGTCGTTGGTCCATCCGGTATACAGCGACCCGTCCCCGCAGCGGAGAATATAGGTGTAGTTCATGCCCGCTCCGCGCCCTCCAGGACCTCCCGGAGGGGGACTCCGGCCCGCCGGGCCAGACAGGCCGCGTCCTCATACTCGGCCTTGGACTTGGTCAGGCCATACCCTGTCCCGATTTTCCGCCGGAGCTGTCCCCAGGGGGTGGAGACGGTCTCCGTGGAGACGGACAGGGCGTATCGGGCGCAGTCCGTCCGCCGCACGCCGAAGGTGGCGGTGTGCGCCAGGATCTCCCGGGCCAGCCGGTCCGCGTCCGCCGGGCGGCAGAGGCAGGCCAGCAGAGTCCCCGGCCGGTTCTTCTTCATCTGGATAGAGGTATAGGAGACATCCAGCGCCCCCGCCTCCAGCAGGCGCTCCATGGCATAGCCCAGGTCCTCGCCGGTCATGTCGTCCAGATTGGCCTTCAGCTCCGTCACCTCGTCGTTGGGGGCCTCCCCGTCCAGCCCGCTCTCCAGCCAAAAGGCCCGCAGACAGTTGGCCCGGGGGAAATCCTTTGTCCCGCAGCCAACACCGCTGCTCCGGATCCGCCCCAAGGGCTGGGGGCCGAAATCCCGGGCGAAGGTCCGCACCAGCGCCGCCCCCGTTGGGGTACACAGCTCGGATTGGATCTCCCCGCCGTAGGACGGGACGCCCTCCAGCAGGTACGCCGTGGCCGGGGCGGGCACCGGCAGAACGCCGTGAGCGCAGCGCACCGTGCCGCCGCCGAGATTCACCGGGGAGGCAGCTACCCGCTCCGGAGCCAGCAGGTGCAGCAAATAGCAAACGCCGGTGACATCGATCACCGCGTCCAGGGCCCCCACCTCGTGAAAGTGGACCTCCCCCACGGGCATGCCGTGGGCCCGGGCCTCCGCCTGGGCGATGAGCGCGTAGACCTCCCGGGCCCTCTGCCGGACTGGATCGGGGAGATCGAAATGGCCGATGATGTGCTGAATATCGTGGAGGGAGCGGTGCTCGTGGTGGTGGTGATCCTGTCCGTGGGGGTGGCTGTGCCCCTCCTCCTGGCCGTGGATGACCACCCGCATATGGGTTCCGGCAATACCCTGCCGGACAGCCCGCTCCGCCTCCACCGTCACGCCGGGCAGGAGGGAATTCATCTTCTCCAGGAATTTTTCCTTCTCCAGGTACAGCTCATAGAGGGCTCCCATGAGCATATCCCCCGCCGCGCCCATGGCGCACTCCAAATACAGAATGTTCACTCCTCCGCTACTCCCTTCATCTGATTGATCCGGTGGGCCAGAAATCCGGCCCCGAAGCCGTTGTCAATATTCACCACGCTCACCCCGCTGGCGCAGGAGTTGAGCATAGCCAGCAGCGCCGCCAGCCCTCCCAGGTTGGCTCCGTACCCCACGCTGGTGGGTACGGCGATAACCGGGCAGGACACCAGCCCTCCCACCACGCTGGGCAGGGCCCCCTCCATCCCGGCCACGGCGATAATGCACCGGGCCTTCTCCAGTGTCTCCAGATTGGCCAGCAGGCGGTGGAGCCCGGCCACCCCGGCGTCGTAGACCCGGGTGACGCGGCTGCCCAGAGCCTCGGCGGTCAGCGCGGCCTCCTCGCACACGGCCAGATCGCTGGTCCCGGCGGAGACAACGGCAATGGAGCCCGTCAGCGCCCGCTCCTCCGGAAAGGCCACCGCCAGCCGGGCCGGGACGCTGTAGTCATAAGGGAATTTTCCCCGGAGGCGCGACTCCTTCTCCCCGTCCAGGCGGGTAATGAGGATATTTCCGGCCCCCCGGTCCGCCAGGGAGCGGACAACGCCCTCGATCTGCTCCGCTGTCTTGCCCTGGCCGTAGATGACCTCGGCGGCGCCCTGCCGGGCGGCGCGGTGGTGGTCCACCTTGGCGTAGCCCAGGTCCTCAAAGGCCGGGCGCTCCAGCAGTCCGGCGGCGTCCTCCGGGGAGAGAGCCCCGTCCCGGACCCGGCTCAAAAGCTCCAGCAACTCTTTTTGTTCCATGTCGTCTCCTTATACCTCCCGGCTCTCCCGGCCGGCGGGGTCCAGCTCCAGATGCCGCGCCTCCCCGGCCAGCAGCTCCGCTATCTCCGTCAGACGCTCCCGGGCCTCCTCCAGCTGCTCCGGGCGGACCTGCAAAAGGGCGTCCTCCCCCCGCAGGCGCAGGCGCGGGTCCGCGAATCCCAGGGCCGTCAGCTTCCCCTCGCCCCGCTCCACCCGGGCCAGATCCGCCTGGGTGATGGGCGTTCCGGCGGGAATCCGGGTGGCCAGACAGGCGTAGGAGGGCTTGTCCCACACAGGGATCCCCGCCTCCCGGGCCAGCCGCCGGATATCGCTTTTGGCGAGCCCGCACAGCCGCAGGGGCGAGAGCACCCCCAGCTCCCGGAGGGCACGCATCCCCGGACGGTCCGAGGCGTCGTCGGAGGCGTTGCCGCCGTCCAGGACGCAGCCGAAGCCGTCCGCCCGGGCCTGCGTCAGGAGCCGGGAGAACAGGGCCCGCTTGCAGTAGTAGCAGCGGTCGGGGGGGTTGGACGCCGCCTCGGGGATCGTCAGAATGTCGAAGTCCACCACCGTCAGCGCCGCCCCCAGCAGTTGGGCAGTCTCCCGGGCGTCGTCCAGCTCAAAGGCGGGCTGGAAGGGGGTGCGGACAAAGTAGGCCGCTGTTTTTTTTGCGTACCGGACAGCCTCGTGCAGAAGCCACGCCGAGTCCACCCCGCCGGAGAAAGCCACGGCGGCGGTGGGGTGGGCCTGAAAAAATGCCTGCATCGTCATGGGAAGCGCCTCCTGGGTTTGTTTTCCGCCTATCAGCATACCAGCAACCGGCCCGGCTGTCAATCGTGGACTTCCCTCCAGCGCCCTCCAGCCAAGTACAGAATTGACAAAAACCGGCGTTCTGATATAATAAAGGAAAAATCCCCCCGCCGCTGGCGGAGGGGAGAGGGAGGCGCGTATGTATCAGATTATCCGAATCACCGACCGGGAGGGCGTGTCCAAGGCCGATACGGAGAGCCGGGAGCGGGTGGGCGTCATCGGCGACGCGAAGATGGAGGAAAACTGTGTGCTCTTCCACTGCCGCTACAACCGCCGGGGGGACCCCTGCGACAAGTACATCCGCACCAGTCTGGTTCAAAACTGGCAGAAGGACAAGGAGACCGGGCGGATTACGGTGGAGACGCTCAACAGCGTGTACATCCTGGACCCGGTGAAAACGGCGCCGGAGAAGAAATAGCCCCGCGCTCGCGAGGCGGACCGCCGGTTCCGGCGGTCCGCTGTTTATCTTTGGGATTTCTCGGGAGTTTTTCACGGATATCTTGACCGGGGCCTGTTTTCGAGGTATACTAGTGACATATATAGAACCAACCGGAAGGGGGAGACAGGAAATGGGCACAGCGTCCCAAAAAGTCCGCGGATCGGTCCTGCCCTATTATGGCGCGGCGGCGGTGTGGGTGGCCCGGGCGTTGGCCTTCGATCTGTACAGGGTGAGCCACTTCGCCTTTACCGCCGTGCTGAGCCTGGGCGTGTATTTGCTGCTGCGGGCCCTGTGCGGGGGCGGAGCGGCCCCGGCCAAGGCCTCGGAGGCCCCTAAGGCGGAGCCCAAAAAGCCGGAGGCCACCGGGAATCCGGAGCTGGACAAAATGCTAGACGACGGGCGGAAGGCCATCAGCGAGATGAAGCGGCTGGACGACGCCATTGAGGACGAGAAGATCTCGGCGGATATCCGGCGGCTGGAGGCGTCCTGCCAGCAGATTTTCGCCCAGGTGAAGGCCAGCCCGGACAAGCTGCCCCAGATCCGCAAGTTTATGGACTACTACCTGCCCACCACGCTGAAGCTCCTCAACGCCTACGACCGCATGGATTCCACCGGCGCGGCGGGGGAGAATATCACCGGCACCAAGGCCAAAGTGGAGAACATCATGGGCACCATCGCCGCCGCCTTTGAAAAGCAGCTGGACAGCCTTTTCGGCTCGGAGGCCATGGACATCTCCACGGATATCTCCGTGCTGGAGACCATGCTCTCCCGGGAGGGGCTGGCCGGGGAGAAGATGGAGGCGGAGACCACCAAGAACGCTGACGGAACGGATATCAGGCTGGAGCTGTAAGGAGGATTGACACGATGAAAACCGGCATACTCTACTACCTTCTCGCCATCGCGGAGGGGATGATCTCGGGGTCGTATTTCTACAAGGCGTCCAAGCGGGAGGAGGACCGGAATTTCTCCCTGTTCATGGGCGCGCTGTGGTTTCTCAGCTCGTTCCTCAACGCCGTTATGGGCGGCGAGCTGCTTCGGGAGGAGCAGGAAAAAACTGGATTTCTGCGGAACGCCTTTTCCCGGCGCTCCGGCGGGGAAGATCTTACTGTAAACTATGATGGAGGACAAGACGATGAGTGATATGGAAGGCATGATGCCCGAGCTGACCCTGAACGCCGACGCTGCCAAGGTGGAGGCCCCCTCCCTGACCCTGGGGTTTGAGGAGCCCGCCGCCCCGGCGGTGGAGGAGAAGAAAATAGAGCCGGTGGTCATCGACGACAGCATGCTCACCGAGGCGGAGAAAAAGATGGTGGACGAGTTCTCCAAGAAGATCGACATCTCCGACTCCCAGCTGGTGCTCCAGTACGGCGCGGCGGCTCAGAAGAGCGTGGCCGGCTTCTCGGAGAGCGCGCTCAAGAACGTGCGGACCAAGGACCTGGGCGAGGTGGGGGACACCCTGTCCACTCTGGTGGTGGAGCTCAAGAGCTTCGGCCAGGAGGAGGAGGAAAAGGGCCTCTTCGGCTTTTTCAAGAAGGCCAGCAATAAAATGGAGGCCATGAAGGCCCAGTACGGCAAGGCGGAGGCCAATGTGGACAAGATCGCCCGGGAGCTGGAGCAGCACCAGGTCGTCCTGATGAAGGACATCGCCATGTTTGACCAGATGTACGAGCTGAACCTCAAGTACTATAAGGAGCTGACCATGTACATCATCGCCGGGAAGAAGCGCCTGGCGGAGATCCGCTCCGGCCAGCTGGAGGAGATGCGCAGGAAGGCGGAGGCCAGCGGCGCGGCGGAGGACGCCCAGGCCTACAACGACATGCAGCAGATGTGCAACCGGTTCGAGAAGAAGCTCCACGACCTGGAACTCACCCGGATGGTCTCCATCCAGATGGGCCCCCAGACCCGGATGCTCCAGAACAACGACACCATGATGGTGGAGAAGATCCAGTCCTCCCTGGTCAACACCATCCCCCTGTGGAAGAGCCAGATGGTGCTGGCCCTGGGCATGGAGAACAGCCGCCGGGCCACCGCCGCCCAGACCGCCGTCACCAACGCCACCAACGAGCTCCTCAGAAAGAACGCGGAGATGCTGAAAATGGGCACCGTTGCCACCGCCAAGGAGGCTGAGCGGAGCATCATTGATATCGAGACGCTCCAGCACACCAACCAGCAGCTCATCTCCACCCTCGACGAGGTGATTCAGATCCAGAAGGAGGGCGCAGAGAAGCGCCGCCAGGCGGAGGTGGAGCTGGGCCGCATCGAGGGCGAGCTCAAGCAAAAGCTGATGGAGCTGCGGGGTTAGTCCTGCGGAAAGGAGCGCCCCTTGAAACTGTTAAAAAGCAGAGGTCTGGCGATTGTCGTGCTGGTCGTCGCCATCGCGGCCTCGTCCTTCTACGGCCTGTCGAAGGCGCCCAAGGCTTCCACGCCGGAGGGCGGCATGGAGCTGGATACCCACATTAAAACGTCGGAGGTCCACCAGTATGTGGTGGATGATGCCCATATCCTCTCCGGGGGTACGGAGGACACCATCGACATCTACAATGCCAACTGGGTGAAGGCGTATAAAAGCGTTCTGGCGGTGGTCACCGTCCGGGATGCCAGCGCCTATGGCAATGACTTTTTGGAGGCCGCGTATGCCTGGGCAGCCGAGCTGGAGCTCTACGAGGATGACGCCCTGCTCCTCATCGACGCCGGTGCTCCGGACGCCTATCTGCTCAGCTCCGGCCGTTTTGGCGACCGGTTCAACAACAGCGAGGGCCAATTCGTCAACGACTACCTCTTCCCGCCCGCCTCGGCGGGCGACTGGGATGCGGGCGTTCTGAATCTTTTTGCCCACGTCCACACGCTTTTTGGCGATACGTCCTATTCCAGGGAGTCGAATATCATCATTTCCCTGCTTCCGGCAATCATTTTGCTTATCGCCTTGATTGTTCTTTTCAGCGCCATCGACAGTATGCGCTATCGGAGCTGGTATGGCCGGTACGGTGGGATGCCGGTTCCCCCGGTGGTGTACCGCCCAATTTTCTGGTGGCACCGGCCCGGATCGGCGTGGTACCGCCGGCGCAGGACGCCGCCTCCCCCGCCGCCCCCCAGAGGGCCCAGAGGTCCGGGCGGCTTCGGCGGCGGTCCCCGTCCCCCTGCGGGCGGCGGGTTCAGCGGCGGCTCCCGGGGCAGCTTCGGCGGAGGAAGCCGGGGCGGCTTCAGCGGTGGCTCCAGAGGCTCCTTCGGCGGCGGTCCCCGTCCCCCCATGGGCGGCGGGTTTGGCGGCGGGTCCCGGGGCAGCTTCGGC
>JAIEIQ010000331.1 GCA_029065305.1 Oscillospiraceae bacterium | reverse complement strand
CCAATGAGCGGGGGCGGGCGCTGCTGGGGCGGATGCGGGAGACGGCCTCCCTGCCGGTGATCACCAAGCCCGGCCATGTCCGGCGGCTGGGGGCGGAGGCCCAGCGGGTCTTTGATCTGGAGGCCCGGTGTACGGATCTATATGTGCTGGCCTGCCCCGAACCGGGGGCCCCGGAGAGCGAATACAGAGCGGGGCCGGTGATGCTGTGAGACCAGCGAAAGGAGGTCCCTATGAGACAGACAATAAGCCTGCTGCTGGCGGGGATGCTCCTGCTGGCCGCGTGCTCCGCCAGCGGCGCGGAGACGATAGAGACTGCGGCGGTCTATGAGGAGCCGGTCTACCGGCTTTCGGACCTGACCGCCCAGGAGAGCTTCCAGTCCGAGGAGGGCGTGCAGCTGGCCTACTACGACTACAAGCTGTTCACCCTGACGGTGGACAACCTGGACGCCCTCTCGCCGGAGGATCAGGCGGCGGCGGAGCGGAATCTGGAGAGCTTCAACGACAGAGCCCGCAAGGTGCTGGAGGAGGCCGTGGACTATGGCCGGGAGCTGCCGGAGATTGCGGAGGCGCTCGACGGGCCGGCGCTCTCCTCCACCGTCCTCTGCGACGAAACCACGGCCCAGGGCTATATGGGCGGCGAGATCATCAGCATCCGGACGGACACATGGGGCTACACCGGCGGAGCCCACGGCTACAGCTATACCACAGGCTACACCTTTGATCTGAGCACGGGGCAGTTCATCGACCCGGTGCAGCTGGCGGACGACCCGGCGGCTTTCCAGGAGGCCGCGGGAGAAGCGCTGATTGCCGCGGCGGACGGCCTCAGCCAGGAGCAGCGGGACCTCTACTGGGACAACTATCAGGACATAATCCGGGAGTGGAACAATGGCGCGGTGTACTTCAGTCAGGCGGGCATGACGGTGATTTTCTCCGTCTATGAGCTGGGCCCCTATGTGTTGGGTCCGGTGGAGCTGACGATGGACTGGGAGGCGCTGGCGGAGCTGATGGGCCCCGGCGGTATGGAGCGGCTGGGGATGGCGCCGGAGGCGGCGTGAGCGCTGTGCGAATTGTGGAAAAGCGCGGGGCTGCGGCTTAACGCCGCGGCCCTTTTCAGAAAATTCCTTCATCTTTTCCTTGACTTTTTGACCAGCGCCTGCTATAGTATAGAAGAATTCTAAAATGTACAAATTGATTATTGCAGGGGTGTAAATCAATTTCCATTTTGATTTGCGGCCTGCTGTTTCTTTTTGCACAGGAAATTTGGAGGTAAATGACCAATGAATCATGGCACTGTCAAGTGGTTCAACGCGGAGAAGGGCTACGGCTTCATCTCCAACGACGAGGGCGGGGACGACGTGTTTGTCCATTTCTCCGCCATCCAGGGCACCGGCTACCGCTCTCTGAACGAGGGCCAGAAGGTGACCTACGATGTGGAGCCCGATCCCAAGAACCCCAGCAAGCTCCGCGCCGTGGATGTGACTGCGGAGTAATCCGTCCCCCGCGAGCTGCCCGCCTTTTGGCGGGCACTTTTTTCGCCTCTATTCGTCAGAAATGGATAAAATCATCAGTTACCCTCCGGGGCCTCCGCTGTCGAAAATGGAAAAAATTACAAATCTCAGGACCTGTTGGTCCCTTGGAGACAGTCATTGTGCAGAATAGCTAAAATCTCCGCGGTATTTTGGTCAAAGGGCGAATTGCAATTCCGCCGCCTTTGTGTTATAGTAAATGTACAATTTCAGATGTGGTAGCTGTAACGAAGTGCTGTGCGCACGGGCTGCAACTATCACTCAGCTTGTGCTTGAGTGTTTCAAACCGAGAGGTTTGGAGCATTTTTCTTTTATCAAGAAGCGGAAAAGAGGAGGAACAACCATGTACATTCTGGCAAACGGCAGGCTTATCACCCGTGACGGGGCGGCGCCCTACCTCCCCGACGGCGGCGTGGCTATCAAGGGGACGAGGATCGTCTGCGTGGGCTCCACAGCGGATCTGCGGGCCAAGTACCCGGAGGCGGAGTTCGTGGACGCCAGAGGCGGCGTCATCATGCCGGGCCTGGTCAACGCCCACACCCACATCTACTCCGCCCTGGCCCGGGGGCTGAGCATCGACGGCTTCGCCCCCACCAACTTCTACGAGGTTCTGGACGGCCAGTGGTGGAATATCGACCGCCGCCTGACCCTTCAGGGCACCAGGGCCAGCGCCGACGCCCTCTATCTGGACTGCATCAAGCAGGGCGTCACCACCATCTTCGACCACCACGCCTCCTTCTGCGAGATCCCCGGCTCCCTGTTCCAGATCGCGGACAGCGCCAGGCAGTTCGGCATCCGCTCCTGCCTGTGCTACGAGGTCAGCGACCGGGACGGCCAGGAGAAATCCGATCAGGCCGTCCAGGAGAACAAGGACTGGCTGGACTACTGCGAGAAGAATCCCAGCGATATGCTCGCGGCCATGTTCGGGGGCCACGCCCTGTTCACCATCTCCGACAGGACCTTTGAGAAGATGGCGGCGGCCAACAACGGCCGCACCGGCTTCCACATCCACGTGTCCGAGGGGATGAACGACGTCTACGACAGCCTCCAGAACTACGGACGCCGCCCGGTCCAGCGGCTCCAGGACCACGCTATTCTGGGCCCCAAGACCATCCTGGGCCACTGCATCCACGTCAATACCGCCGAGATGGAGATCATCAAAGAGACCGGCACCATGTGCGTCAACAACCCGGAGAGCAACATGGGCAACGCCGTGGGCTGCTCCCCCGTACTCCAGCTCGCCAAGCACGGCATCACCGTGGGCCTGGGCACCGACGCCTACACCAACGACATGCTGGAGAGCCTGAAGGCAGCCCTGGCCATCCAGCGGCACAACACCTGCCTCCCCGGCGTGGGCTGGTGCGAGGTGACGGATATGCTCTTCAAGAACAACCCCGCCATTGGGGAGAAGTATTTCGGCGTGCCTCTGGGCCGTCTGGCCCCCGGCGCGGCGGCGGATGTGATTGTCATGGATTATAAGCCCTTCACCCCCTTCTCCGACGCCAACATCGACGGCCACATGCTCTTCGGCATGACGGGCCGTCAGTGCCAGACCACCATCTGCAACGGCAGAATTCTGATGAAGGACCGGGAGCTGGTGGGCGTGGATGAGGAGGCTGTCAACGCCCACATCCTGGAGGAAGCCAAAAAGCTGTGGGGCGCGCTGAACCACAGGGAGTATTAAGGAGGAAAACGAATATGTCTGAGCTGATGATCCCCATTCCCTTCAAGCAGCTGATGAACTGGATCACCGCCGAGCACGCCCGGGAGGGCTCCGTCTTCGGCGTCCACCGGCCCTACACGGCGGGGGAGAAATCTCTGCCCATCTTCGGCGGGGAGAAGATCGAAACGCCCTTCGGCCCCGCCGCCGGCCCCAACACCCAGCTGGCCCAGAACATCATCGCCGGCTACTTCGCCGGGGCCCGGTTTTTCGAGCTGAAAACCGTCCAGAAGATGGACGGCGCGGAGCTGGCCGCCTGCATCAGCCGCCCCTGCATCCTGGCGGAGGA
>JAIEIQ010000330.1 GCA_029065305.1 Oscillospiraceae bacterium | reverse complement strand
ATCTCCAGCCCCTGGATCCGGTCGAACACCTCGCTCTTGGCGGTGATCATGATGATGGGCGCGCGGCTGGCCTCCCGGATCTTCCCGCACACCGCCCAGCCGTCCATCACCGGCAGCATGATGTCCAGCAGAACCATGTCCGGATCCAGGGAGCGGAACTGCTCCACCGCCGAGCCGCCGTCAAAGGCGGTGTGGACCTCAAACCCCTCCCGCTCCAGGTACATCCGGATCAGATCGGAGATATTGCGGTCGTCCTCCACAACCAGGATTTTCCTCGCCATACGCGCGCCTCCTTATCCCCCGCCCCCGCACACCTCTGGGGCGGGCGTTTCCTCATTCGTGCTTCTCATTATAACCCTATCCCGGGATTTTGCTTGAACTTTTTGTAAATTAGGGCTAAACCGGCCCTGTCACACCCGCCAGGGGCCCATGGCGCAGCCCGCCTCCGCCAGCTCCCGCAGCAGCGCCGCCAGACCGCCCAGGCATTTCCCGTCGTCCCCCAGGAACACGACGGCGTCCTCCCTCCAGCGGACAATGGCGTCCGCGGCCCGCCGGGCCCTGGACGCGCTGCTCAGACCCGGGCTCCGCTGGTCCAGATCCGCCTGGACGCGGACACAGCCCATCTCCTCCAGCAGGCCGGAGACATCGCTCTCCCCCTCATACCAGACCAGCTCCAGCCACAGGCATCCGGCCTCCCACACGCTCTCCCGGCCCCGCCGGACTGCGGCCTCCACCTCCCGCTCCGTCCCGCCGTCCGCCAGCAGGGCCAGGGCGTGGCCCCCGGCGGCGATGCCCCGGACCAGATCCCCGTCCTCCAGCCCCTCCGGCGTCAGCAGGAAGGTGGCCTGAACCTGGGCCTCCGCCAGCAGGGCCAGGGCCGCTTTTGTGTCCCCGGCGTCCCGGCCGGCGATCAGCAGGCGCACCTGCTGGCCCTCCCCCGTCTGCACGGGCGGCGGAGGGTCCGGCTGGCCCGGCGGGGCGGTCCCGGCCTGCTCCTCCAGCTGCCGCTGGTAGGTGTTGTAGTAGTTCTCCATCTGGGTGGCGGCGGCAGCGGTGAAGTCCTCGGTGTTGAGCACCACCCCGGCGTTAGTGATGCGGATGAGGGGGGCCTTGGCCGTCTGGGTGAAGCTCCAGTCCAGGCCGAAGTGGCGGCAGACCACATCCAGGGGGAAGAACACGCAGTCCCCCCGCTCAATGGCGTAGGTGTCGTACTCATTGCCCTGCTTATCCCTGGCGCTCTGGTTCTCCAGATCGAAGCGCAGATCCGTCTGGGATGTGTAGAGCAGGGCCAGGTGCATCCCGTAGTTCCGGGCGAAGCTGACCCCCAGGTCCGTGCCCTGAAAGACGGTGTTGGGCACGTAGAGCATCCCGTTGGAGAGGAAGGGCATGGTTTCGCCGTTCAAATCCAGCAGCTGGTCGTTGGCGGCGGTGAAGTAGATCCCGCCCCCGGCCGCCCGGCTTCCGGGAACCAGAATGACCGCCAGCGCCAGCGCCAGTACCCAGGCCGCTGTCACGCGCCGCAGCTTTCCCATTCCTCCGCCCCCTTCCGCGAAATAAAATCCGTTTTTATTTTACCACACTCTCCCTTCCGGCGCAATCGCCAAATCAACCCGGTTTGGAAATCAGATTTCTTGGGAAAATAAGCCTCGGGACCCCATTTACACCGGGGAAAAATCGTGTTATAATTCCTTCCGACTGGTTTCCACACCCAGTCCAAGCGCGGGGGCGCACCCGCGTTCGTTCGGCGGAGGCGGAGACGCGCCGCCGTTCTCTAAACAAAAAATGGAGGAATTGCATCATGAGAAAGATCACCACCCGGGAACTGACCATCGCCGCCGTCACCGGCGGACTGTATGTGGTCCTGTCCTACTTCGCCAACATCTTCGGCCTGACCTTCGGCCCTGTCCAGTGCCGGTTTTCCGAGGCCCTGACGGTCCTGCCCTTCCTGTGCCCTGCCACGGCCTGGGGCCTCTTCGCGGGGTGTATTTTAACCAACATCCTCAGTCCCTACGGCCTGCTGGATCTGGTGGTAGGCTCCCTGGCCACCCTCTCCGCCGGCCTGCTCACCGCCCGGTGTCCCAACAAGTGGCTGGCCCCCCTGCCCCCGGTGCTCCTCAACGGATCTCTGGTGGGCATGGTCATCACGATTCAGGAGATCCCTTTTGGCGCCCCCGCCTTCTGGGGGACCTATCTCTACAACGCCGGCACGGTAGCTCTGGGGGAGCTGCTGGTGTGTTATATTCTGGGCATGGTCCTGCTGGAGGTCCTCTCCCGGAGCGGAGCCATCCCCCGGCGTGAAATAACGCGATAAAATTTTACCATAGAAAGGAAGCTGCCCCTATGAGCCAACACCACATCTCCGACGCCGTCCGCTATGCCGGCGTGGACGACACCTCTATCGACATCTTTGAGAGCCAGTACCCGGTGCCCAACGGCGTATCCTACAACTCCTACGTTATTCTGGACGAGAAGACCGCCGTGCTGGACACGGTGGACCGCCGGGGGACGGAGGCGTGGCTGGAGAACCTGGAGTCCGTGCTCCAGGGCCGGTCCCCGGACTACCTGGTGGTCCACCACCTGGAGCCGGACCACGCCGGGAGCATCGGCGTGTTCTGCGGGAAGTACCCGGACGCCGTTCTGGTGGGCAACGCCAAGACCTTCTCCATGCTGCCCAAGTTCTTCCCAGACTTTGCCGGACAGACCGTCACCGTGAAGGAGGGGGACACCCTCTCCCTGGGTGCGCACACCCTCACCTTTGTCATGGCGCCCATGGTCCACTGGCCGGAGGTGATGGTCAGCTATGAGTCCACGGAGAAGATTCTCTTTTCCGCCGACGGCTTCGGCACCTTCGGGGCTCTCTCCAGCGGCCAGAGCTGGGACAAGGAGGCCGCCCGCTACTACTTCAACATCGTGGGCAAATACGGCGGTCAGGTCCAAGCCCTGCTGAAGAAGGCCGCCGGTCTGGATATTCAGATCATCTGCCCCCTCCACGGCCCGGTGCTGCGGGAGAATCTGGGGTACTATGTCGGCAAGTACGACCAGTGGAGCCGCTACGAGCCGGAGAGCGAGGGCGCTGTGGTGGCCTTCGCCTCCATCCACGGCAACACCGCCCAGGCGGCGAAGCTCTTTGCGGAGATCCTCCGGGAGAAGGGCTGCGCCGAGGTTCACCTCTTCGACCTCTCCCGGGAGGACCAGGCCCTGGCGGTGGAGCGGGCGTTCCGGTGCCGCCGCCTGGCCCTGCTGAGCGCCACCTACGACGGGGGCCTCTTCCCGGCCATGGACCACTTCCTGGCCCATCTGCGGGACAAGACCTGGCGCGGCCGGAAGGCGGCTCTGGTGGAGAACGGCTCCTGGGCCCCCTCCGCCGCCAGGCATATGCGGACCTATCTGGAGGCCATGAAGGACATCACTGTCTGCCCCACGGTCCACACCCTCCAGGGGGCGCTGAAGGACAGCGACCGGCCCGCGCTGGAGCGGATCGCGGAGGAACTGCTGGCGGACTGACCGCTGTCACGGCGAAAAAGCAATAAAAGCGGACCCGGTTCTGTGGAAACCGGGTCCGCTTTGTCTCTTCTGTCCGCCGATCCTCAGCCGTTGTTCTCCAAATCCCGGACAATCGGGGGCAGCTGGGAGATCATAGCGTCCATGTCCTCGCACATGGCGCTCTTGGTGGTGCCCCGGTTGCTGGCGCTGCTGATG
>JAIEIQ010000033.1 GCA_029065305.1 Oscillospiraceae bacterium | reverse complement strand
CGCAGCCGCTCCTCCCACCGCGCCCGCCAGGCCGCGCTCCGGCGCGCCAGCATATCCCAGAGGGCCAGACTATCCCTGCTCCAGGCGGGCCGGAGAAGCATCCCCTCCTGCTCCAGCGCCCCCGCCAGAAAGAAGAGGAACAGGGCCATTGCCGCCGTCTGGAGCAGAGACGTCAGCAGCCAGAAGATCAGGTCCTTCCGAAACGCCTGGGAGTAGAGGAGGTACTTGAGAATGTACCGGTCAAAATCGTCGTTGCCCAGCAGGTTCCGCCGCCAGTACCGGGCCAGCTCCGTAAAAAACCGCTCCCACACCGCCAGCGCGGCCACCACGGCTATCCCCCGCTTCCAGCCGGACTGCCGCCAGAGCCGCAGGCTCCCCCGGGCCGCCTGCCCAAGCCGCTCGTGGCGCAGGGTCATCCGCAGGGGCGCAAAGATCAGCAGAAGATGGACCGTGTACTGGACCATATAAAATGCCAGCATCCCCGCCTGGCCCGGCAGGCTCTTCCGCATCTCCTCAAAGACAAACTCCGGCACTGTCACCAACGGCACCATGGTTGATACATAGCCCAGCCGCGCCATGGGCAGCAGGAGGACAAAATACAGGGCTCCCGCCGGCAGGGACCAGCCCCTCAGGGCTCCCAGATCCCACACCGCCGCCTTCATCACCTGGGCCAGCGTAAACGCCTCCCCCCGGCGGCACAGGGCGGCGATCCGGATCACCACGCTGTATTCATAAAATACCAGACAGCCCGCCCCCAGCAGCAGCGCCAGAAAAATCAGCGCGACCTTGGGGGTGAGGAAGGTCCAGAGCATACCTCCGTTGAAGCTGAGCCCCACAGAGGCCACATAGGTCTGATAGACATCCCGGAACACCGGGTTGATCAGGAGGAAAAACAGCAGCTTCCACAGGATCTCGAACCGAACCGTCTCCCGGACTGCCCGCCAGCACTTCATACGCTCCCACCTCGACAAAAAATTCCAGGCCATTCTACCACACCCCGCTCCGGATTGCAAGGCGGGGTATTTTTTTGCCCGCCGTATACCGCGCGTAAAAACTGGAAACCATGTCAGCGAAAGGGGGTGCTGTCCACGGCTGGAAAGGAGTCCGCCGCCGGTACGCAGAGGGCGCGGGAGGCGGCGCGGAGCTGGCTGTCCTACTACAACCGGATCCTCTGTGAGAAAGGGCTTATCACAGAGCGGGAGCGCAATCGGATGGCGCTGGAAATCGACAAACGGCAGACACCCCAGCGGATGATCTGACAAAAATTTTCCTGCGCAATTTAGAGCCGCGCACAGGAAGCAGGCGGGCCGTGAACGCTTTGCGGCCCGCTTGCTTTCTTTCGCATTGTGTGATATAGTTCGAGGCAGAACATGATACAACGAATCCAGGAGGCGCACATGGACATCCACAGCATCCGCCAGACCCTGCGCACTAAATCGGTTTACGACATCCCCCTGCGGGTCACCTTCTACGCCCGGGTGTCCTCCGAGAGCGGCGAGCAGCTCAACTCCCTGGGAAACCAGGTGAGCTATTACGAGGAGTTCATCCGCAGAAACCCAGCCTGGGCGTATATACCGGGCTATGTGGACGAGGGCCTGTCCGCCGCCACCACCAAAAAGCGGGAGGACTTCCACCGCATGGTGGAGGACGGCAGGGCCGGGCTTTTCGATCTCATCGTCACCAAGGAGATCACCCGCTTCGCCCGAAACACCCTGGACTCCATCCTCTACACCCGGGAGCTGCTCGGCGCCGGGGTGGGGGTATTTTTCCAGAACGACAACATCAACACCTTCGACGAGGACAGCGAGCTGCGGCTGACCATCATGTCCGGCATCGCTCAGGACGAGCTGCGCAAGCTGTCCAGCCGGGTGAAATTTGGACACGCCCAGGCCATTAAAAAGAAGGTGGTCCTGGGCAACAGCCGTATCTTCGGCTACGTCAAGGACGGGGGCCGGCTGGTGGTGGACGAGGACGAGGCCCCCATGGTGCGGGAGCTGTTCGAGCTATACGCCACCGGCGAATACAGCATGAAGCAGATCGAAAATCTGTTTTGGGAGAAGGGCTGGCGCAACCACAACGGGAAAAAGCTGGCCCATACTACTATGTCGGGCATGATTTCCAATCCAAAATACAAGGGCTATTATGTGGGAAACAAGGTCAAGGTGATTGACCTCTTCACCAAAAAGCAGAAATTTTTGCCCCCGGAGGAGTGGGTCATGTTCAAGGACGAGACAGGCGCAATTGTCCCCGCTATCGTGGGCGAAGCGCTTTGGGAGCAGGCAAACAGGGTCCTGCGGAAGCGCAGCGAGGACGTAAAGGGCCGTCAAGGCATCTGCAACCACGCCAACCTCCTGACGGGCAAGCTCTTCTGCGCCGACTGCGGCACGGCCTACTACCGCCGGGATTCCGTGGACAGGGCCGGGAAGAAAAACAGCAAATGGGTCTGCTCCGGGAAGATCAAAAACGGAGCTGCCTCCTGCGCCTCCTTCCCAATCTACGAGGAGGAACTAAAACCCCTCCTCTTTGAAGTGTTCCAGGAGACAGAGGCGGACGCCGACGCCCTCATTGAGGAATACATTGAGATGTATCAATCCCTGGGGGACGGCGAGGACTCGGCAAAGCAGATCGCCGCCCTGCGGCAGCAAATCAAGCTGGCCCAGAAGAAGAAAAGCAAGCTCCTGGGCTACAACGCCGCGGGGCAGCTCTCCGACCGGGATTTCCTCTCTATGAATAAAGAGTGCGACAAGGAGATGGACGAGGCCGAGCGGCAAATTTACGGTCTGGAGCAGCAGCAGCTTTCCAACGCGGAGTTTAAAAAGCACATCGACACCATCCGCCGGGTGCTCCGGGACGCCAGGCGGGACGCCGCCCAGGGTATGATCAGCAGGGAATTTGTGGACCGTTACATTGACAAAATCCTTGTTACTCCGGAGGATGGGCGGTTAAAGCTGCAAATTAAGATATTTACCGGCGAAGCCACCGACAAATACCTGGCAAATCTCAGAGGTCGTACGGGCCACACGTTCAAGAAGATGATCGAGTCCTACGAGAAGAACCTGTAAGCATCTCAGCC
>JAIEIQ010000329.1 GCA_029065305.1 Oscillospiraceae bacterium | reverse complement strand
AGTTTGAGGACCCCGTGGAAGCCCTGGAGGAAGAAACTGCTTCGGCGGATTCCTGGGATGATATTTCGGAGGTCCTGGACCAGGTGGCGGCACCGGAGGAACCCGGCCGTCGGATTCGCTGGGAGAGCCGGGGCAGTACACCGCCAGTAGACAAACTGATTCTTACTTATGAGCTGACAAATGCGGGACCTGTGTACCGGGCCGCAACATGGACCGGAAGCGTATTCCGGGCGCCTGGAACGTGGAAAGAGCTGACCGGGCTGCGATACACTTCTTGGATAGAGATACCATCCCCCGGCAGCGGCGAGGTCTGTGAGGTAGCCCCGCCCGAACAGGCAGAGGGCCAGCTGGTGATCTGCGGCTGGATGCCCGGCGGGACTTTCCCCACGGAGCCCTGTGAGGTGGTGGCGGATTTTGATTTGGGAGATGGAAAAATAATTCGTCAGATTTGCCGCTATTTTGATGGACACTTTAATTTCCGGACTGGCTCTGGCTCGGCAGACGTTGGAGCGAGAATAGATGCACAGGCGGTTCGCTGGATGTTATTACCGGCAGTGGAGGAAAATGTGCCCGAGTTGGGCACAAAAGGCTACTAAGCGAAATGTGCCCAACTTGGACACCGAGGAGGACCGACAATGCGGATACTGAAACCCGGCGACCCCTGCCCCTGCTGCGGGCAGCCCATCAAAGAGGGATTGCCCACCGAGACGATTATGCTTCTCAGCTGGCTTCAAGAGGGAAAAGATTTGCTGGCGGCGACGAAAGGAGTCAACAATGAAACGACTGACAACTGATGCCCCGGACGGGAATTTTGAAACCATGCTCAATTTTGTGTTCAGCCAGGACGGCTGGGCTCATATCAGGCATGACGGCAACGAGGGGACCGTCCCCCTCACGCAATGGGCCAAGGCCCAGTGCATTCTCCACGGGTGCGGAGAATTTTCCGCCGAGACGCCCCAGGAGATCGACGAGGAAATCTGCGACTGCATGATGATGGACTTTCCGGACTGTCCCATCGGCCTGGCCTACTGCTTCGCCGTCCAGGCCAGCCACCTGCGGGACCGGCTGAAAATGTATGAGGACATCTTTTTTGCCGAGGACGGGACGGAGCGGCTGCCCCTGGATGTTCTTCGGGAGCTGGCAGGGAGGACAGTGCCATGTCCAAACCCCTGACCTATCGCAAGCCCAGCGGGGAGTGGGGGATCGAGGGGGTGGACCTGTCCACCCTCCCGCCCCCGGTATATGGGGCGCTGGCAAAGCTCATGCGGCTGGAGCATCCCCTCTGCGGCACCCGGGCGGATATGCTCCGGCTGGCCAGTGAGGAGGAAATGGCTGAGATGCTGACCCAGGCCTGTCCTGACGCAAAGGAACACTGTGGCGGCACTTCTATCTGCCGGGCGTGCTGGCTGGACTGGCTGCTGGACCCGGCGGATAACAAATTCGAACGAGAGGAGGGCTAATATGCAAACCGCAAACAACATTTTGCTGGTCCGGGTGCCCACCCTGGAGGCCGTCAACGGCCGGGAGCTGCGGGACTACATCCTGGAATCGCTGGCTCAGGGCGTTCTGGTGCTGACCGAGGACGCTTCCTGCGAGGTGATGGCGCTGCCCCCGCTGGGCGGGGTGGAGGTATCCCGGGAGCAGCCGGAGCCGGAAAGGCCAACCGGGGCCGTGGGGCTCATTGATATGACGTCATATACAGGGGAGGATATGGAGGAAGCTGAACCGCCGCCTGTGGAGATCACCGCCGGCCGGAACCGGGAGGAGAAGCAGGCCATTCTGGAGCGGCTGCGGGAATACCGGCGCACCCATGGGCTGGGCTGCTGGACTGAGGTTGCTAGGAAAGCCGGCGGGACTATCACCCCGGAGTTGATTCGGGATATGCTCCTGGGCCTGGAATCTCCGCCCATTGCCGACTGGCGGAAAATTGCCAAGACACTTGACGCGCTGGAGGCACCGGCTCCATGCTGAGGATCATCACAGAAGTGGACGCCCCGCCGGGGCAGGCCATTGGCGTCAAGGAAGCCCTGGCGATGGAGGCGGAGCGATACGGCGACACCCGGGTAATCTCCGTGGTGGAAGTGCTGCCGGAGCAGATGAAAATACAAGGTTAAAGGACGAAGGCCATGAGGGCTACGGTCTGTTGGATAACAGGAGGCAGACCTCATGGCGAAATTCAAGAAAGTCATTGTCGCCGGGCCGCTGGTGGTAGAATGTGTCTACCCCGCGCCCAACCCCAGGGACAGCGCCGGCGTCCGGGCCGGAAAAAAGGCCCTGTCATCGGCGGCCCAGCAGCAGATGAATCTGAAATACGCATACCAAAAGCTGGAGCTTCTGATCGCCGCCAACTTTGGCGTCCGGGATCTGTATGTGACCCTCACCTACGATGATAC
>JAIEIQ010000328.1 GCA_029065305.1 Oscillospiraceae bacterium | reverse complement strand
TGGGCGAAGGCCTTGTTGGACTCGGCCATCTTGTGGGTATCCTCGCGCTTCTTCACAGCGGAGCCGGTGTTGTTGGCCGCGTCCATAATCTCATTGGCCAGACGCTCGGCCATGGTCCGCTCGCTGCGGGCGCGGGCGTAGTTGGTCAGCCAGCGCAGACCCAGGGTCTGACGCCGGGCGGGACGGACATCCATCGGCACCTGGTAGGTGGCGCCGCCCACGCGGCGGGCCTTGACCTCCAGGGAGGGCATGATGTTGTCCATGGCGGTGGTGAACACCTCCAGGGGCTCCTTGCTTGTCTGCTCCTTGACAATGTCAAAGGCGCCGTAGACAATCTTCTGCGCCACGCCCTTCTTGCCGTCGAGCATGATGGAGTTGACGAGCTTCGTCACCAGCACGCTGTTGTACATAGGGTCGGGCAGAATTTCTCTCTTGGGAACATTACCTCTTCTGGGCACTATGCTTCCCTCCTTCATTAAATTCTATGAAATCATAGGTACTCTCCGGGTTTCCCCGGCGTTTCGGCCTGCCAAAGAGGCGCTATCACAGTTTATCCGTACAGAAAACTATGTTCAACCTATTCGGCAAAGCGATTCGGACTCGCTCCGGGCCTTTTCAGGCGGTCCTTACTTGGACTTCGGGCGCTTGGCGCCGTACTTGGAGCGGGCCTGCATACGGCCCTGGACGCCCTGGGTATCCAGCGTGCCACGGATGATGTGGTAGCGGACGCCGGGCAGGTCCTTGACACGGCCGCCGCGGATCATGACCACGGAGTGCTCCTGGAGGGAGTGGCCCACGCCGGGGATGTAGGCCGTGACCTCGTAGCCGTTGGTCAGGCGCACACGGGCGATCTTGCGCAGAGCGGAGTTGGGCTTCTTGGGAGTCGCCGTACGAACCGCAGTGCACACGCCCCGCTTCTGGGGGGAGGGCAGGTCGGTCTCCTTGTTCTTCAGGGTGTTCAGACCGTACTGCATGGCAGGGCTCTTGGACTTGTCGGTGGCCTGCTGCCGGCCCTTGCGGACCAGCTGGTTGAAAGTAGGCATAGTTTTCTCCTTTCTCAAAAAATGCGGAGCGGTCGCTCCGGTTTATTTTTTACAGGATATCGAAAAAATATCCCGAAAAAACCAAAAATTTATAGAAGTCTCTCAGCTTTTCAAAACGGCGGCCACGGCGGCTCCCACCTGGATGCCGGCGGCCTGTCCCAGCTCCCGCATGGTGAAGCCCTCGGCCACCTCCACCCCCTGGGCCCGGCACTGCTCCCGGACGCGGGCGGTGAGGGCGGGGTCGGCGTCCCTGGCCAAAAAGACCAGCTGGGCGCACCCGTCCCGCACGGCGCGGGCAGACTGCTTCACACCTGTCACTTTTTTTCGGCTACGCAGCTGAGTGAGCAAAGGAATCCCTCCGGTTTGACGCGCCAAGATACACGGGCTTAAGCACCCGCGCAGTTTGGTATTTTATCACAGCCGCCCGCTCCCGTCAAGTGGTTTTTCAAAAAACCTCCCCGTTTTCGCTGGCGGCTGTTTAAAATACATTAAATATATATCGCCAATCCCGCGCCGCCTATTTCACAACAACAGGCTTCCCGTCCGGGCCCAGGAGCGGCGTGAAGCCCGATGAATGTCCGTTCCGGTGAAAGACATAGTGGACGCCGGTTTCCCGGTCAACCCAGATTTCCGTAACCTCAATCATGCCCTGGCTGTAAATTTTTTCGAAGCGATCCATGCTCAATACCTCCATTTTTTATTGCCGCTGCTGCTCCAAGTCCTGGATTTTTTGACCACACCGCCGGATTGCCCTGCCAAAGGCGTACAGAATCAACAGAAACACTCCGCCCATGCAGCGCAGGAACAGACTCGGTTCCATAAAGAGCAGGCAGAGCGAGGGGATGGCGCAGAAGATTTCAAGAATCAGCACCCAGACGAACAGCCTCCGCATCCGCTGGTACAGGCCTATCTGGGAGTCCAAATCGGTGTAGACGTCAAAGGGGCCGTCCTCGGCCCGCTTGCGGAGATAGGCCCACCGTCCCCAGCGCTGGAGGACCTCCACCCCCATCTCCTTCATGAAGGAGCTATACCCCCAGTGGTCGTCGCACCGGAGCCCCGTGCCCGGAAGCAGGTCGATCCGGTAGATGAATTCCCCGGGCTGGCAGGGGACAAAG
>JAIEIQ010000327.1 GCA_029065305.1 Oscillospiraceae bacterium | reverse complement strand
GGGTGTGGAGGAGGACCGGATTCTGGGCAGCGACCTGTACCTCTACAGCCGGGACCGGCCCGCCGTCTGGGGCTGCGGCGGGGAGTTCATCTCCTCCGGGCGGCTGGACGACCAGCAGTGCGTCTTCGCGGCTCTGCGGGGCTTCCTGCGGGGGGCGAGCCCCCGGTCCATCAACGTCCTGGCCTGCTTTGACAATGAGGAGGTGGGCTCCGGGACCCGGCAGGGAGCGGCCTCGCCGTTCCTGCGGGACGTGCTGCGGCGGATCAGCCTCGCCCTGGGGCGGGGGGAGGAGGACTACCTCCGGGCCCTGGCCTCCAGCTTCATGCTCAGCGCCGACAACGCCCACGCCGTCCACCCCAACCACCCGGAGCACGCCGACGCGGAGAACCGGGTGTACCTGAACGAGGGCGTTGTGGTCAAGTCCCACGCCGGGCAGCGCTACACCACCGACGGCATGAGCGCCGCCGTGGTCCGCGCCCTGGCGGACCGGGGGGAGGTGCCCCTCCAGTTCTTCTCCAACCGGTCGGACATGGCCGGCGGGAGCACACTGGGCAATATCGCCATGACCCACGTGCCGGTGAAGTGCGCGGACATCGGCCTGCCCCAGCTGGCCATGCACGCCTGCTATGAGACGGCGGGGGTGAAGGACACCTGGCACATGGTCCGGCTGATGGAGACCTTTTTCAGCAGCCACTTCGAGGAGACGGAGGCAGGGGTTCTGCGAATCGAGGGCTGAGAATAAAGACGGCGGACCCGCCTGGGAGGACGCGCTGCGGCATTTCGTCTGTCTCTGTTTGGAAAATCCCCTGTTATACTAAATTCGGCAGAGACATCTGTTCACAGGAGGCGGTCCAACTCCCGTTCCACTTGGGACATCTTTTTCACCTTAGGTGCGTCAATGCGCCGTCCCCGAGTGATCACCATATCCAGCCGGCGGAGGGCGTCCAGCCCCTCCAGCGGATTTTTGCGGGTGACGATCATATCGGCGCATTTCCCCGCCTCGATGGTGCCCAGCGTATCGCCCAGACCGGCGATTTTGGCATTGCCCTTGGTCGCGGTGCTCAGGGCAAAGACGGGGGTCACGCCACAGAATTTGCAGAAATAGTGCAGCTCCCGCCACATGTTGTAGTGGGTGGCAAAGGGACAGCCGGTGTCCGTCCCCAGACCCACCGGGATGCCGGCGGCCAGGCAGGCTTTGGCACAGTCGACGATCCCCTCAAAGACAATCTTTCCATTGTATTGTCCCATCTCATCGCAGTGGCTGGCCGCAGGGTCGAAGAGAGCATAGGGAATCGCGGGGGACAGCGTCGCCACCAGGGCGCTGCCCCGCTCACGGAACAGGCGGAGGATCTCCTCCGTTGGCTTTGCCCCATGCTCAATGGTGTCCACGCCGTTTTCCAGAGCCACCTGGACGCCCTGCGGGCTCTCCACATGGGCGGCTACGGGCAGGCCCAGACGGTGGGCCTCATCACAGGCGGCTCTCACCAGCTCCGGGGCCATGCGCAGGACGCCCGGCTCCCCTTTCTTCTCAGCATCCAGCACCCCGCCGGTGATCATCAGCTTAATCAGGTCTGGCTTGTCCTGGGCGATTTTCCGGACAAATCCGGCTGCCTCTTCCGGGGAGTCGGCCTCATAGGCCAGGGATCCGGCCATATGCCCCCCGGGGACTGAGATGGCCATGTTGCCCGCCAGAACACGCGGGCCGACGGCTTTCCCATGGTTGATCCGGTCCCGCAGCCTGGAGTCAAAGTCCTGGATGCCGCCCACGGAACGGATGGTGGTGACTCCGCTCATCAGCTCGGTCCGGGCGTAGGAGGCACAAAGATTCATGCCGATTTTCCGCATCAGGCCGCTGCCGGTAATCAGTTTTACCAGCTTTTTCGTGTCCGCCTGCTTCTTCGCCGGCTTGCCGCTGCCCGGAATATGGACATGGAGGTTGATCAGGCCCGGCATGAGATAGCCGCCCCGCAAATCCACCGCTGTATATTCGACCGGTACCTCTCCAGCGGGGACAATCCCAGCGATTGTCTCTCCGTCCACCAGCACAGCCAAACCCGGCGCAGGCGCCATATCCTCATGGCCGTTCAAGATAATTCCGTTGATGTATGCGGTTTTCATTTAGAGCCCTCCTCAGCAGATTATTTCTCTTCAAGCGTCTGAATTTCACGTCCGATCCGGGCCGGAACATCCTGAAATGCCCGCCGCAGTTCATCTCAACTATTGTTGAGATCCCCTGTGTTCTCATCTGTAAGTAATTCGATTGTATCTGGCCCATAGGTCAATGTACGCATCGATTTTATTCCATTCTATGCTGAACTCCATTTTTGATCCTACTATACTATTATCGTACCACAAGGTCAAATCGTTGTAAACGATCATTTATAGCCGCTCAAAACATGGCTGATGTACCAGAGTAAGGAGCAAGCTTGACTTCTATGCTCTATCAGCCCGGTATAATACATACAGAAGGGCGCTGCTGCCGGCGGTCAGCCCAGCTGAATCGGCGCTCTACCGTCGACCCATCGGGTGCTGGTCGGGCGGTCCTCTTTTTGTCAAATTTTACGGCCTGAATCCCCGAAAAATTCCGGAAAACGTGGAATTCCCTGTTGACAAACAATCCCTTGTCCGCTATAATACTCCTTGCGTTCCAAAGACAGCAGGTGGGGCTCTGCCCGGAAATCCTGCCGAGGATTGCCGATCATCTTTGATTAGCACAGTCCTTGCGTCACGGCGCGGGGACTGTTTTCCTTTCTTGAACGCACCCGATTCCCCAGCGAAATCTAATGGAGGTGAAACCAAGAATGCCTAACGCAAAGGTTCTGAGCGAGAAGCAGGCCATCGTGGCCGATCTGACCAACAAGCTCCAGAACGCCGCCGCCGGTGTGCTGGTGGACTACAAGGGCATCACCGTGGCCGAGGACACCGCGCTGCGCGCCGAGCTGCGCAAGAACAACGTGGAGTACGCCGTGGTGAAGAACACCCTGCTGCGCTTCGCCGTGGACAACTGCGGCATGAACGAGCTGGACAGTCTGCTCAACGGCACCACATCCCTGGCTATCTGCCACGATGACCCCGTGGCCCCCGCCCGGGTGGTCAACGACTTCGCCAAGAAGATCGACGGCCGCTTCGAGATCAAGGGCGGCTT
>JAIEIQ010000326.1 GCA_029065305.1 Oscillospiraceae bacterium | reverse complement strand
GTTATATAGGATAATATTCGACACTTGGAGGATTCTATATGCATTTTACCATGATTGGAGATACCCGACGCAACACACATTACGCAGATAAGCCCAATGAGGACTTCCTCTGGTTTGATGAGGCGCAGGGCGCGGCGCTTGTCCTCGACGGCGTCACCCGGAACAGGGAAAACGACGGCTACCCGAACCCCAGCCCTTCCCGTGTGGTAACGGAGGTTTTCGCGCAAGCCGCCTCTGCCGCGCTGATCGCGCCGGGCGGGGAAAGCCCCCAGGAGAAGCTGCTGGCGGCTGTAAAAGCCGGCAATGCGGCCGTGGCCCGGGCGAACGAGGGCTTTCCCTCCGACTTTCTGCCCGGCACCGTAGGCGTGCTCGCATTGGCAGAGGGCAGCAGCCTTCACTACGCTTACATCGGCGATTCCAACGGCATCGTGCTCTCCCGGAGCAAGGCAGCTGCGTTCACCTCGCCTCAGACCAAGGCGGTTCATGAGCACCGGGGAGAGTTCACCGCCCATGAGATCCGTACTCATATCTGCAACAACGCCCAGCATCCCTGCGGCTACGGCGTATGGACCGGGCAGGACGGCGCAATGGACTTTCTGCGCACAGGCACACTCTCTCTGGAGCCGGGGGACCGGGTGCTCCTCTGCACTGACGGTATCAATGCGTTCCTTTCCGATGCCGGTCCGGAGGCGCTCTGCGCCATGGACAGCGGGACACTGCTCCAAAAAGCTATGGCGTTTGAGACGGCAGGCTGGATGGATGACCGCACCGCTGTCGTCATCACTGCGGAATAATATCCTTTTTCTAGGCAGATCTACAGCGGAAGCCAGTCGATAACCCGGCGGATATGCCGCTCCCAGAAGTCCCATTCATGTCCGCCGGGTCCCTCCTCATAGGTCACGTCAGCGCCGGTCTTCCGCAGGCAGTCCCGCAGTGCGCGGCTGTCCCCCAGCAGGGTGTCCTCCGTGCCGCAGGCCAGATAGATTCTGGGCATTGCGGCGCCCGCCTCCGCCAGCCGCTCCGCCAGCCACCGCAGGCTTTTGTCGCTGTCCTTAACCTTGGACAAATCGCCGAAGATGCTCTCGGCGAAATCCCTGCGGTTGAGGAAGTAGGCGTCATCGTTTGTCCGCGCCTCGATGCCCTCCACAACATTGGCGGTAGACAGGCCGGCAATATGACTGAAGGTCTCATGGTACTTCAGGCCGTTGCGGACGGCCCCATATCCGCCCATAGACAGCCCGGCGATAAAGGTGTCCTCACGGCAGCGGGAGAGCGGAAACATCTTTCGCGTGATCTCCACCAGCTCCTGGCCGATAAACGTCCCGCAGCAGTTGTGGAGCCCCGGGTGGTCAACGTAGAACCCGTTGTCCCCCGAGGGCATCACCACGGCCAGCCCCTTCGCCTCCGCCCACCGCTGGATATTCGTCCTCGATACCCAATCCGTGTAGTTCCCCGTAACGCCGTGCAGCAGGTACAGGGTCGGAAAAGATCCCCGCGCCGTACCTTCCAGCTTCTCCACCGGAAGAATCACCTGTATGGGGACCATACGCTTCAACGAGTTGGATGAAAAATTCACTTGGATCAGAGCCATGTTCGATTCCCTCACTTTTCTGCGGGTGCGCTGCCCGCTTGACGATCGGTTAAAATATCAGTATACGATAGCAGAAGGTGCTTTATGGACAACGAATTATTTGCATCAGGCGGCGGTTCCGACGCGCAGAAATCCAATCTTTCAAAAACCGACATTGAGCTGCGCATTTGCGGCGTGTACGATACCCTGAGCAACACGGAGAAGAAGGCCGCTGCCTACTTCCTGAACAATGTTGAAAATATTTTCAATATGCCCATCTCACAGCTGGCCTGCGAGTCGGGAGTCAGCAAGGTGGCCTGGGTCAGGCTGTGTAAGACGCTGGGGTTTGGCGGGCTGAAGGATTTGAAAAAAAGCCTGTTCCGCGAGCTCTACCAGGCAAAAGAAAAAGAGGACCCTATCGTCTTCTCGGATATTCTCGAGGCGGAGCAGAGCAGTATCGACAAGATGATCCTGAGCGTGCGCAACAACAGCATCCGCGCGGTCAACGATACGGCCAAGCTCCTGGACCCGGTCAGCGTGGAGACAGCGGCCAGAAGGATTCTGGAGGCCAAGACAATCCGGATCTTTGGCATGGGCGCTTCGGCGCTGGTTGGGGAGGATCTGTGCTCCAAGCTGCTGCGCATCGACCTGGATGTCCGATTCTTCCTGGAGTTCCATGTACAGCTCACCTATGCCTCCAACATGTCACCGGAGGATGTGGCCATCATCATCTCCACCTCCGGGCGGACAAAGGAGAGCCTGGAGATCCTTGATATCGCCAACCAGTGCGGAACGCCGGTCATCGCGTTAACGTCCTTCGGCAGAAGCCCCCTGGCGCTGGGATCCGACATCCAGCTCTACAGCTCCTCGCCGGAGGTAGCGCCCCGCAGCGGCGCGATGAGCAGCCGTATCGGGCAGATGGTGGCGGTTGATGTGCTGTTCTCTGCGGTTGCGAGACTGGATTATGACAAGACGGCGTCTATCCTGGAGAACAGCTTGAAGAGCGCGCAGTTCCACCGAGGGCCCGATCCCGCCTAAGCTTCCCCGGTTTTTAAGCATTGCTCCACCACGGCCCCTATTTTTTCCGCCATGCGGAAGAAGCCCAGATCATTGGGATGAGAGCCGTCCACCGTGCAGTCGGCCCCCGCCGGGTCATTTCTTTGGAACAGCTGCTCCCCATCCATGAAATATACGTTTTGATCCCCCCGCCTCCGGGCGTTCTCCCAGGTGCGCAGAATCACGCTCCTGCGACCGGCGCTGTGGGGATCGCTGGAAAAATCCGGACGGGACACCATGATAACTGGGACCGCCGGATTTTTTGATCGGTAAATACGGTACAGGCGCTCATGGGTCTGCTCCAGATACGCGGCGTCCGGCGCGTTGTGGTCGTAGTCCATCACAAAGACGGAGGCATTCAGCTCCGCCAAATACTCCGCCATGGCAACCTCCGCCTTTCCGTTTCCCGAAAAGCCCAGATTGATATAGTCGCAGTCCAGCCGGCGGGAAATAAATCCCTCATAGGAATTGCCCGGTCTGGACGCACAGCCGCCCTGGGTGATGGAGGATCCATAGTAGAGTACCGGCGTCTCGTACCGGTAGCGGTCCCCCTCCGCAAGCGACGCGTCCGCCTGTAGTCCGAACCACAGGTCCTCCACTCCGCTGTACAGCGGGAAGTAGACCGTGATATCCCGAAGCCGCCTGTCGGGGAAGGAGAGCACGCCCTCCACCCTGTTCCGCGCTCCGGCGTCGCCGTCCGCCGCCGGGACAACGCTCTTGCAGAATACCGGGACACCCTCCCGCTCCACATATATGGCGAAGCCGCAGGAGCCCAAAAACGCCATATGCCCCATCCAGACGCAGTCCGCCAATATGGCCCGGAGCACCAGATACTCCGAGTCGGTGCGAAAGCGCACCCGTCCGCCCGCCGTATGCCGGCAGAGCTGGCCCACTCCGGGGCTCACAGCGTCCGCCCTGTCCTGGGGCATCCGCCGGAAAGCCGCGCCGCTCCGGTATTCATACAGTCCGTACCCAGCAAACGGCGGCTGGCGGCTGTCATAGAATACGACCTCTCCGGGCAATTGGAGATCCGTCCGGAAGTTTCGGTCCAATTTTGCAATATCCATTGCCGCTCCTTTTTCGCCGCACCGCCGTCAGCGGCCCATTCCTCCGAGAAAATCCCGGTAGATCCCCGGCGAGGAATCCGGAATCAGTATAGCCCCCACACATTTCTCATAGAACTGCGCGGGCCCCACTCCCCCGATGATCGCGTAGCCGTAGCCCTCCGCCCGCATAGCCGCCAGACAGCGGAGCAGAAGGGCTCTTCCGATCCCCTTGCCCCGCTCCGTGTCCAGCACGCTGGTCGGCCCGAAAAAATCCGGCGCTGTAGCGTCATAGCAGGCATAGCCCAGGATCTCCTTCCCCCTGGTGGCGATAAAGCAGGAGACCGCCGGGCGGGAAAAGCACACATCGCACTCCCCTGCGGCGGAGATCCCGGTGTGCTCCTTCACCCACGCCACTACCCGGAATTTATCCGGGGCCATGGCGCGGCGGATCTGGACCCCCTCCGCCTCCGGCAGGGCAGCTTCGGCCCCCTCGGGCAAATCGTACAGTCTTACCAGCATATCAGGCATTGTCTGGACTCCCCTCGCTAAATATCCCGGAACTGCCGGACATAGGCGTCCTTGCTGGCGCCGTTCTCCTGCGCCAGCACCACGTCCGCAATCCGCCCTCCAGCGGCCTCCAGAAGCGCGTTCGCCTTGTCCACGTCCACATCGCAGAGAATCATGGTAATGGCTGTTTTCACCGCGTAATCCGCCTTTTCCAGCGTTTCGCAGGCCTTCTCCTGGCTGACTCCCGTAGCGGAGCACACAATAGAGGCGGCGCGGGCGTATAGCTTCTGATTGGTGGCCTTCACGTCCACCATCAGATTGCTATACACCTTGCCCAGGCGGATCATCACCCCGGTGGACAGCATATTCAGCACCATTTTCTGCGCGGTTCCGCTTTTCAGGCGGGTAGAGCCGGTAATGACCTCCGGTCCCGGCTGGGGCGAAATGCCGATATCCGCCTCCGCGTCCACCTCGGACCCCGGGCAGCAGGTGACGCCCACCACACCGGCCCCCAGACTGCGGGCGTACTGCATCGCCCCCAGGACATACGGCGTCCGTCCGCTGGCGGCGATTCCCACCAGGACGTCCTTCGCCTGGAATCCGATTTCCCGCAGGCTCTTCTCCCCTTCCTCCCGCAGGTCCTCCGCCCCCTCCACCGCTGTGGTCATCGCGATGGGGCCCCCCGCGATGACAGCCATCACCATGTTCGGGGCCGCGCCGAAGGTGGGCGGACACTCCGCCGCGGCCAGCACGCCAAGGCGTCCGGAGG
>JAIEIQ010000325.1 GCA_029065305.1 Oscillospiraceae bacterium | reverse complement strand
GATCTGGAGATTTTGGTCAAATCCGGCAGCATCTTCTTCAACGTTACAGAGCCCCTGGCGGAGGACGAGACGATGACCATCCGGACGGCGGACCTGCTGGTGGGCATCCGGGGAACCTGCGGCTGGGTAGACGCGGAGAAGAAGCAGGCGGCTCTGCTGGAGGGCAGAGTCCGCTGTGGGACGGAGGACGGAGAGAAGGCCAGGCTCTCCGCCGGGGAGAAGGTATCGCTGGAGGAGGACGGCTCACTGACGGTGACACCCCTGACGGCCCAGGATATCCCGGAGTTCGTCCGGGAGGAAATTGAGACGGAGAAGGAGCTGGCGAAGTGGCTGGAGGTGACCGGCGATCCGGAGCCAACGGCACCGGAGGAGGGGGAAGCGCAGGATGATGACTCCGGGCATCCGGAGAATCCGCAGCCAGAGGAGCCGGAGCCGGCTCCGGAGGAGATGCCCTGGCGGGAGGCGTATGTCGCTCTGCTGGCGTCTGTCCGGGCCCAGAATACAGGGAGCGATGAGGAAGACGCCATCGAATATCACCTCTATGACATCGACAAGAACGGTGTCCCGGAGCTGATGATTGAGTACGGGCGCTACGAGGCTTGCCGGCACGCCTCCATCTATACCTGCTCTGACGGCGGCGTCGTGAATCTGACGGATGACGGGGGAGATTCGTTCATGGGTATGAGCCATACCTATTTCTATACCTGGCCGGACGGGAACGGTGTGGTCCTGTATGGCGGCCACATGGGCAGCGCCTGGGCCAGCCGGTTACAGCTGGAAAACAACGAGCTGATCGGGGTAGGACTGATCGACGAATACATTGAAGATTTCGAAACACAGCAGTATACGGATATCCAGACCGTTGCTCCCGGCACAGAGGGCCTGGAGAGCTACCAGATCAGCGAGGATGATCCCATCCTGAACTACTGAGGCCGGTCGGAAGAAAGGGAGGACAAGTGCGATGAGGAGAAGAGAGAGGGTCCTGGCGGTGCTCCTGGCGCTGGCGATGCTGCTGAGCGCCTGCGGCGGCGGGCTGAAAGCCGCCGCTATGCGCCTGCGCAAAACAGCGGGGGAGGTTTGGGTTTCCGACGAGAAGAAGAAGGACGTGCCGCTGGCGGAGGATCTGGGGCTCTACAGCGGCTACCGGGTGGACACCTGGGAGGAGAGCTATGCGTGGATCGATCTGGATGAGGTGAAGCTCACCAAGATAGACGCGGACAGCCGCGTGGAGGTTGTAAAGGAAGGCAAGGATCTGGAGATTTTGGTCAAATCCGGCAGCATCTTCTTCAATGTCACCGAGCCCCTGGCGGAGGATGAGACCATGACCATCCGGACAGCGGACCTGCTGGTGGGCATCCGGGGAACCTGCGGCTGGGTAGACGCGGAGAAGAAGCAGGCGGCTCTATTGGAGGGCAAAATCCGCTGTGAGGCGGACGGGGAGAGGGCCAATGTCTCCGCCGGGGAGAAGGTATTGCTGGGGGAGGACGGCCAGCTGACGGTCACGCCTCTGACGGCCCGGGATGTTCCGGGATTTGTCCGGGCGGAGTTCGAGGAGGACGAGGACTTCCGCCAGGAGATTCTGGACGATATCGGTCTGGATGTCTGCGCCGAGCCTGCCGCGCTTCCCCGCAGCGGCCAGGCGGTGACTATCGCGGGCGGCGGCCCCCAGGCTGTGGTCAAGGCCGACGGCACCCTCTGGATGAAGGGCTGTATATGGGGCATGAACAACCAGAACTATATAGACATCTACGGCTGGGAGTGGCCGGAGGAGTTTGTCCTGGTGCGGGAAAACGTCTCCGCGGTCTGCGTCAACGGCGAGCGGGCCGGGGGCAGTGACGTAGGCAACTCCACCACGGCGGTGATTGACAATGACAGCGTCCTGTGGATGTGGGGCGACGGTTGCCTTGGAGACGGGGTCGAGGCCTGGGAGCGGACCACCAGCGAGCCGGTGCGGGTGATGGAGAACGTTCAGGCTGTCAGCATGGGCCACGACTTCACCGCGGCCCTCCAGACCGATGGAAGCCTCTGGGCCTGGGGCTGGGGCGTTCTGGGAAACGGCACGGCCTATGACGGCTGGTCGTCCCAGGTGGCGCCGGTGAAGGTCATGGACGGCGTAGCCGCTGTCAGCACCTGCGGCGACACCACGGCGGTGATCAAGACCGATGGCTCCCTGTGGATGTGGGGCTACAATGAATATGGCCAGCTGGGCACCGGCTCCACGGAGGGCAACGCCAGAACGGAATGGGGCGACAGCTACCAGCGCACCCCGGTGAAGGTGATGGACGATGTGGCCGCAGTCAGCGTCAGCCTCTACCACACCGCCGCCATCAAGACCGACGGAAGCCTCTGGACCTGGGGCCTCAATGACTGCGGCCAGCTGGGCAACGGGCGTCAGGGGAACGGCACAGTAACCCAGAAATATATTGATCGGGAATATTTTCATGATGATGATTATGATGCGGCTGGGCGATCTGTGGTCCAGCCCATCCAGACACTGCCGGTGAAGGTGATGGACGGCGTACAGGCTGTTTCCGCCTCCATTGGGAACACGGAGATCGTTCTGGAGGACGGGTCCTGGTGGCGCTGCGGTATCAGCGGGGGCGGGACGGAGACGGCCATCCACCTTGAGATTGTGGATCTGACCTACGGTGTGGAGGTCTCCATCTGGAGCACCCCGGTGAAGGTGCAGGAGAGCAACGTGGTTGGCATCTCCGGCGGCTTGGTTCTGGGGAGGGACGGAACAGTTTGGTCCAAGTACGATGGAGATCCTGTTTTTGAGGGCGCGGCTGTTCCGGCGGCGTAAAGGCGGGCTGAGAGGGGGAGAACATGGAGAAAAAAGCCATCAGCTGGCGGAGGCTTCTGATCATGCTGGCTATCGCCGGGGGGCTGACCCTGCTGGCGGGGCTGGGGGTGCTGGACCG
>JAIEIQ010000324.1 GCA_029065305.1 Oscillospiraceae bacterium | reverse complement strand
TTTTGAACGATCAGCACGGGACGCACGCCGCCCTGCTCGCTCCCCACAACCGGGCTGAGGTCGGCATAATAGATGTCGCCGCGTTTTACGCTTGTATCCACAAAGTTCACACTCCGCCGGAAGAAGTGCCCGGAGCACCCGGGCCACTATCATTCTCCCACGCAGCCGCGGAATTTATACCGGGGTTTTCCCGCCCCAGACATTCTATGCGCCTCGGCGGGTGGGGGTGCGCGCAAAAAAGGAGCCGCTGTTGAAAACAGCGGCCCAGACGGGTGGGATATTGGAAAGCTTCCGATGGTTAGTATACACTGCCTGTCCACATTTGTAAATAGGAGGTTTTGCCGGTTTTTAGGAACCTTTGCCGAAAGCCGCCGGTCCCGGCCGCATGGAGAAAATTTTCATTTTCTCCGCCCAGCCGCAGAAATAGCTCTGTACAAGCACCCGCCGCTGTGGTACAATAGAGCTACCCTAAAGAGACGAAAGGAGCGATCTTCATGAAGTTCACCTTTACCTGTAAAAAGGTATCCCTGAACGATTCCATCAAGGAGTACACCGAGAAGAAGGTCTCCAAGCTGGACCGCTACTTCCGGGAGGACGCCGAAGCAATCGTCACCTTCTCAGTGGAAAAGGACCACCGCTGTGTCGTCGAGCTCACCATCCGCAGCGGCGGAACCCTCTTCCGTGCCCAGGAGGAGACGCGGGACGGCGAGATGCGCGGCGCGGTGGACGCGGCCTGCTCCACCATCATCCGCCAGATCCGCAAGAATAAGACCCGCCTGAGCAAGCGCCTGCGCCAGGACGCCCCTGTGGCCGAGGCGGAGGAGGGCGGCGTGGAGGTCCACGAGGAGAAGGAGTTCGACGTGGTGCGCACCAAGCGCGTAGCCGTCAAGCCCATGAGCGACGAGGAGGCCATTCTGCAGATGAACCTGTTGGGCCACGACTTCTTTGTTTTCCGCAATACCGACGACGTGATCTGCATCGCCTACCGCCGGAAGAACGGCGGCTACGGCCTGCTGGAGACCGACGGCGCAGACGAGGAGTGAGCCAAAGCGCTCCTCCTCGAGAGAGGGAGGCGGCCCCCAGGGGCCGCCTCCTTTTTTGCGCGGCAGCGGGGGAAAAATTATTTTTTTACGTTTTTTTAATTTTTCCCTATCGCTTTTCGGAATTTTCTGGTATGATACTCCTATGAGGCTGAGAGGCCCCGGCGGGGGCCCTCTGGAGGAGGGATTGCGTTGCAGGGGGGAAAGAGCCTGATTGAATATATTGTATCCGCTGTGAGCGGCGCCGGAGCGGACGCCGCCTCGCTTCCGAACGTCATGGAGATCATCGAAGAAATGCCCGGCGGCTTCTTCATCTACCGGGCCGGCGGGGAGGAGGAGATCCTCTACGCCAACGCCGCGCTGCTGCGGATACTCGGCTGCGCCGGCAGAGAGGAGTTCTGTGCTCTGACCGGCAACTCCTTCCGGGGGATGGTCCACCCGGAGGACCTGGAGGGCGTGGAGCGGAGCATCCGGGAGCAGATCGCCAACAGCCAGTACGATCTGGACTATGTGGAGTACCGGGTGATCTGCCGGGACGGGCAGATCCGCTGGCTGGAGGACTACGGGCACTTTGTCCGCAGCGAGACGGTGGGGGATATGTTCTACGTCTTTGTGGGGGACGCCACCGAGAAGCGGCTGCGGCTGACGGCGGAGCGGGACGCCCTGCTGGAGGAGAACAGCCGGCGGGCAAAGGAGCTGGAGGCCTACGACGCCCAGCTGAAGGTCATCCACCAGGAGCACCTGCGGCGGCTGGAGATCATCGAGGGGCTGAGCATTGACTACGAGTCCATCTTCTACGTGGACCTGGACGCGGACGCCATCCGGGCCTACCGGATCAGCACGCGCCTCCGGCGGCAGTTCGGCCAGGGGCAGCAGGCGGTGCGCCCCTTCTCCACCTTCACCAGGGACTATGTCCGCACCTGGGTGTGCGCCGAGGACCGTCGGGAGCTGGCGGCGGCGCTGGACCCGGACGGGATCCGGAGCCGGCTGGCGGACCGGAGGACGTTTCTGGTCAACTACCGGGTTCTGGGAAAGAACGAGCCGGAGTATTTGCAGATGCAGGTGGTGAACGTGAGCGGCGGCGCGCGGATCTCCCAGGTGGTGCTGGGGGCCCGGAGCGTGGACGAGGCGCTCCGGGGCGAGCAGAAGAAGAGCGCGGCCATGGCCGACGCCCTGCGCCAGTCCCAGGCGGCGGTGGAGGCTAAAAACGCCCTCCTCTCCAACATGTCCCACGACATCCGCACCCCGATGAACGCCATTGTGGGCTTTACCGCCCTGGCCCGGAAGCACGTGGACGACCCGGAGAAGCTGCGGGGCTATCTGGACATGATCACCGCCTCCAGCGACCAGCTGCTCCAGCTGCTCAGCGACGTGCTGGAGATTGCCCGCATCGAGGCGGGGCGCTCCCATCTGGAGGAGGCGCCCTGCGATCTGCGGGAGGTGATGGAGGAGACCCGGGCGGCGCTTCTGCCCCGGGCGGTGGAGAAGAACGTCTCCCTGACCGCAGACATGCGGTCTGTAGCTGTGCCCAGTGTTCTGGCTGACCGGCAGAAGCTCTGCCAGGTGCTGATCCGCCTGGCGGGCAACGCCGTCAAGTACACAGGGGAGGGGGGCCGGGTGTCCGTCTCCCTGGAGGAGCTGCCCAGCGCGGCGGCGGGCTACGGCCTGTACCGCTTCACGGTGGCCGACGACGGCATCGGCATTACGGAGGCGTTCCTGCCCCACATCTTCGAGCCCTTTGAGCGCCAGGCCAACACCACCATGAGCGGCGTGTACGGCACGGGGCTGGGCCTGCCCATTGTCAAGAGCATTGTGGACATGATGGGCGGGAGCATCCACGTGGAGAGCAGGCCCGGCCAGGGGAGCCGGTTTACGGTGACGCTCTCCCTGCGCCTGCGGAAGGGGACGTTCCGTCCCGCGCCTCCGCCGGTTCCCCAGACGGTTCTCCGGTCCGGGGAGGGGCGGCGGATTCTGGTGGCGGAGGACAACGAGCTCAACCGGGAGATCGCCCAGGAGCTGCTGGAGGACGCCGGATTCCAGGTGGAGCTGGCGGAGAATGGCAGCGCGGCCCTGGAGAGAGTCGCCTGTTCCCGGCCCGGGGACTACGCCCTGGTGCTGATGGATCTCCAGATGCCGGTGATGGACGGCTGTGAGGCTGCCCGGGCGATCCGGGCCCTTCCGGACCCGCTGCTGGCGGGTATTCCCATCATCGCCCTGTCCGCCAACGCCTTTGAGGAGGACCAGCGGATGAGCCTGGAGAGCGGGATGAACGGCCACCTGGCCAAGCCCATCGACATCCCCAATCTGCTGGAGACCATCGGGCGGATTCTGGGGGAGCAGGCGTAGAACAGGATAGATCAGGAGAGGCCCCGCCGGTATGGCGGGGCCTCTCTTTTGGGTGCGGCGGAATTTTTCCGGGGGGACTATCCCCGCCGGTTGTATGCCTCAATGCCCAGCTTCAGCAGGTCCATGGCCCGCTCCAGGTCCGCCTGCTTGAGGACATAGGCGATGCGGATCTCATCCTTTCCCCGGCCCGGGGTGGCGTAGAACGCCTCGCCGGGGGCGAACATCACGGTGTCCCCGTGGTCCTCGAAGTCCGTCAGCAGCCACTGCTGGAACTTGTCCGCGTCGTCCACCGGCAGCTTCGCCATCAGGTAGAAGGCTCCCCCCGGGCACTTGCACACCACGCCGGGGATCTGCTGGAGCTTGGAGACCACCGTGTCCCGGCGGCGCTTGTACTCCTCCCGGGTGGCAGTGAAATAGTCCGGCGGCATGGTGTAGAGGGCCGCAGCCGCCACCTGGTCCAGGGTCGCCACCGAGAGCCGGGCCTGACAGTACTTGAGGGCGTGGCTCATGAGCTCCCTGTTCCGGCTGATGAGCACCCCGATCCGAGCCCCGCAGGCGGAAAAACGCTTGGATACGGAGTCAACGAGGATCAGGTTTTCCTCCAGACCCTCGAACTGGATCATGGAGGACAGCTCCTCCCCGCCGTAGACGAACTCCCGGTAGACCTCGTCGCAGATGAGGAACAGCCCCCGCTCCCTGGCGATGTCCGCGATAAGCCGCATCTCCTCCCGGCTGAGGATGACGCCGGTGGGGTTGCCGGGGCTGGTGACCATAATGGCACGGGTGTGCTCGTTGACAGCCGCCTCGATCCGGGCCCGGTCGGCGTAGAAGTAGCCCTCCTCGGCGGTGGTGGGGATGGGGCGGATGGAACCCCCGGCGGTGCAGACTAAGGGGTTGTAGTTGGGGTAGAAGGGCTCCGGAAGGATGAT
>JAIEIQ010000323.1 GCA_029065305.1 Oscillospiraceae bacterium | reverse complement strand
CGGATGGACCTCGTGGAGGCCGTCTGCCGGGCGGCGGAGGGGGTGCGGGTGCGGCTGGGCTCTCTGGAGCCCCGGACGGTGACGGAGGATTTTTGCCGCCGGGGGTCTGTCCTGCCCAACCTGTGCCCCCACTTCCACCTGTCCATGCAGTCCGGCTGTGACGCCACGCTGGCCAGGATGAACCGAAAATATGATACCAAACGGTATAAAGAGAGCGTTGATTTACTGAACGGATTTTTCGACCGGCCCGCCGTGACCACGGATTGGATTGTGGGCTTTCCCGGGGAGACGGAGGAGGAGTTTTCCGCGACCCTGGCCTTTGTCCGGACCTGCGGCTTCGCGGCTATGCACGTCTTTCCCTACTCCATCCGCCCCGGCACCCCGGCGGCGGCACTGGCGCAGGTTCCGGGGCCGGTGAAGGAGGAGCGGGCCGCCCGGGCGGGCGCGCTGGCAGAGGAGCTGCGCGGGGCCTATCTCCAGGGCTGTGTGGGGCGGGTGTACCATGTGCTCTACGAGCAGGAGGCGGACGGGCTCTTCCAGGGCCACGCCCCCAACTACATGACGGTGGCGGCAGAGGGGGAGGGCCTGCACAACCGGGTCCTGCCCACCCGGATCCTCGGGGTCCGGGACGGGGGGCTCCTGGGGGAGCTGGTGTGAGGCCCCGCCGGTCTTTTCTCAAGCCTGACGGGCCGCTGTGCCCAGATAAACAGAGGGCGGGAGGCGATCCGCCGCCTCCCGCCCAATCCCGCAAGGAGAAGCATCCAATGGAACCTGTCTGCTATATCGTGGGGGCCATGGACCCCGGCCCTCTGCGTTTTCCCCGCCCCGGCCTGCTCATCGCCGCCGATGGGGGCTATGCCCATCTGAGGGACCAGGGGCTTGTGCCCGATATCGCCGTGGGCGATTTTGACTCCCTGGGCTACGTCCCGGAGGGGAACGTTGTCCGCCACCCGCCGGAGAAGGACGACACGGACACCATGCTGGCTATCCGGCTGGGGCTGGAGCGGGGCTACGGCGTCTTTGTGCTCTATGGCTGTCTGGGCGGGCGGCTGGACCACGCCTACGCCAATCTCCAGGCCCTGTCCTTTCTGGCGGAAAACGGGGCCCGGGGGTATCTGCTGGGCCCCGCCGGGGAGGCGCTCACCGTTATCCGGGACGGGGCGATCCAGTTCCCCTCCGCCTGCCGGGGGATTGTCTCCGTGTTCTGCCCCGGCGGAGCGGCGGAGGGCGTCTATGAGCGAGGGCTCAAGTACGCCCTCACCGACGCCGTTGTCACCAGCAGCTGTCCCCTGGGGGTCAGCAACGAGTTCACCGGCCAGCCGGCCCGGATCGTGGTCCGCTCCGGGGAGCTGCTGGTGATGTGGAGCGAGGATGCCGGGGCTCTGCTGGAGCGGATTTAGCGCACCTCTCCGCCCACCAGAACGCAGTCGAAGCCGCTGGAGAGGACCTCTGGCCTGGCGTAGTCCGCGCCGGACCGGAGATTTTCCGGATCAAAGACACAGAGATCCGCGTCCATGCCCGGGGCGATCCGGCCCTTGCCCCGCAGGCGCAGGGCGTCCGCCGGAACGGAGGTCATGGAGGCCACCGCCTGGGGCAGGGTCAGGACCTTGTCCCGCAGCACGTACTGCTCGATCACCTTGGGGAAGGTCCCGTACACCCGGGGGTGGGGCCTGCCCCGGGTGGGATAGGTGCTGTCGGAGATCACCGCGCTATAGGGCAGGCGGAGAATCCGGGCGATGTCGCTCCCGGCGGCGATGAAGTCGATCATGGTAATGGCGCACCGCTCGCTGACCAGCAGATCGCAGGCGCAGGTGAAGGGATCCTTCCCCTGGGTTGCGGCGATATCGGCGATGCTCATGCCCTCATAGGGCTTATTCTCCGGCTGGTTCAGGGTGGAGCAGAGGATGTTCTCCCAGCCCACCATCCCGGCGATGTTGTCGAAGTCCGTGCCGCAGCGGATGCGCTCCGCCAGAACCGCCCGCTGGCCGGGGTCCCGCAGCCGCTCCGTGACGGCCTCGGTGCCCCCGGCCAGGAAGTCGTGGGGCAGAATATGGATAAGCTGGGTGGACCCGGCGGTGTAGGGGTAGACATCACAGGTGATGTCCAGCCCCTCCTCCCGGGCCCGGTCCATGAGGGCGATGGCCTCCGGGATTTTTTTGTCCCAGTTGCGCTTGCCGATAGCCTTCAGATGACTGATGTGGACGGGAACGTCCGCTTTTTTTGCGATCTCGATCATCTCCCGGACGGAGCCGCAGACCCCGTCCCCCTCCTCCCGCATGTGGACGGTGACGGGGATGTTCTGTCCCCTCAGGGGCTCCAGGACCTGGAGCAGCTCCTCCGTTGTGTAGAAGCACTCCGGGGCGTAGCCCAGCCCCAGGG
>JAIEIQ010000322.1 GCA_029065305.1 Oscillospiraceae bacterium | reverse complement strand
CCACGGCCTCACTCGGGCAGATGCTGGTGGGAATGGGCTTTTAGATCCTGGAGCTGGGGCTGGATACCGGGGGGGTGGGCCTGCTCCGGGGGGCCGGAGAGGGCCCCTGCATCGGACTGCGGGCGGATATCGACGCCCTGCGGGTGAAGGAGGCGTCCAACTGCCCCTTCCAGTCCAAGGTGGAGGGCAAGATGCACGCCTGCGGCCACGACACCCACACCTCCGCCCTCCTGGGCGCGGCCCAGATCCTGTCCCAGATGCGGGACCAGATCAACGGCAGCGGCAAATTCCTCTTCCAGCCGGCGGAGGAGATCAACGTGGGGGCTAAGAAGTTCATCGCCGCCGGGGCCCTGGAGAATCCCAAGGTGGACGCCCTCTTCGGGGCCCACAATCAGCCCCTGCTGCCCACCGGCTCCGTGGCGGTCATCGACGGCCCCGTTATGGCCGGCGTCACCCGCATCGACATCCGGATCAAGGGCCGGGGCGGCCACGGCGGCATCCCCCAGGGGAACATCGACCCTGTTGTCTGTGCCGCCGCCGTCATCCAGGGCGCTCAGACCATCGTCAGCCGGAATGTGAGCCCTGTGGACTCGGCTGTGGTGTCCATCTGCCACCTCCTGGCCGGCAGCACCGACGCCAACAACGTCATCCCCGACGAGGTGACAATGGCGGGCACCGTCCGCTTCTACCGTCCGGAGACGGAGGCCCTCATCGAAACGCGCCTGCGGGAGCTGGTGGAGACCATCGCCAAGGCCTATGGCTGTACCGGAGAGCTGACCTTCTTCCACATGATCGACACAACCCTCAACAGCCACGCTCTGGCGCCCATCGCCGCCTCCGCCGTGGAGGCGGCGGGGGCCGAGAGCATCGGCGCCGAGCCCTCCACCGGCGGCGAGGACTTCTCCGACTATCTGCCCCACGTGCCCGGGTTCTTCTACTGGTTCGGGTCCCGGAACGAGGAGAAGGACTGCCGCTGGGCCTGGCACAACCCCCACTTCCGGGCTGACGAGGATTCCATCTCCGTAGCCGCCCGGCTCTACGCCAACACGGTCTTTGAGGCCATAGCGGCGCTGAAGAAGTAATCCTGGCGGGCGGTCCCGCCTCTGATGCCTCCCGCAAGGGAGAGAGAAAAAGGAGAGAGTACATATGTCAAAAGTCCAAAAGCTGCTCAAGAACTGGCCGCTGCATCTGGCAATGCTGGTCATCGTGGTGGTGTTTGAGGGGATCAACACCATCACCATCCCCACCCCCATCGGCGGCATCTCCCTGCTGCCTATGCTCTTCGCCATGGTGGCGGGCCTGGTATTGTTCCTCCTCAAGCCCCTCACCTTCATCAAGGAGGAGCAGTCCCACCTGGGCGGCGACTTCGTCATGATCGGCATCGGCTTCCTGCTGGCCAAGGTGGCGGTGAATACCGGCATCCAGCTGGAGAACGTGCTCAAGGCCGGCCCCGCCCTGATCCTCCAGGAGCTGGGCAACCTGGGCACCATCCTGCTGGCCCTGCCCCTGGCCCTGCTGCTGGGCTTCGGCCGTGAGGCGGTGGGCATGACCCACTCCATCTCCCGCGAGCCCAACGTGGCCTACATCGCCACCAAGTACGGCTCCGAGTCCGCCGAGTTCCGGGGCGTCATGGTTACCTACATCGTCGGCACCCTCCTGGGCACCATCTTCATGGGCCTGATGGCCAGCGTCCTGGGCGGTCTGGGCATCCTGCACCCCTACTCCCTGGCCATGGCCTGCGGCGTGGGCTCCGGCAGTATGATGGCGGCGTCCTCCGCCTCCCTGGCGGCGGCCTTCCCGGAGATGGCGGAGCAGATTTCCGCCTACGCCGGCACCAGCAACGTCCTCTCCAACGCCGACGGCGTTGTCATGACGGTCATCCTGGGCGTGCCCATGTGCAACTGGATGTACAACAAGCTCTATCCCGCCATTGGCCGGGGCAAAAAAGAGAAGAAGGCGTAAGGAAAGGAGCGGGAGAATATGAAGAAAATTACAGGTGAAAAAATAACCGAATATGTGCTGATTCTCACCATCAGCGCGGTGCTTATCCTGATCGGCAACATGATCAACACCATCACGGACAAGAATCCGGACACCTTCGTCTCCGTTCTGTCCGGCCTTCCTGGCATTCTGATCCTCTTTGCCATCGCCTTTGCCGGGACGATCCTCGGCTCGGTATTTCCCAAGATCCCCACGGCTATCTGGATCACCCTTATCGGCGTCCTGGTGGCGATGCCCTACAACACCATCACCGCCCCCCTCGTGGTGGCGGAGGTCAACAAGATCGGCATCCTGCCCACCTGCACCCCCATCCTGGCCTACGCCGGTGTTTCCATCGGCAAGGACTGGACGGAGTTCAAGAAGATCGGCTGGCGCGGCATCCTGGTGGCGCTGTTCGTCATGGTCG
>JAIEIQ010000321.1 GCA_029065305.1 Oscillospiraceae bacterium | reverse complement strand
CCCTCCCCTGTCCTGGAGGCGGGGCGGGAGTACCGCCGGTTCATCGCGCTGGAGCTCTCCGCGGAATAAAATGCACGGCCCGGCAGGGCGGGAGGATGAAGAGGCCTCCCGCCCTGCCGGGCTTTTAGAGTGTAGGAGTGTGGAAATATATCAACAGAGGGGCGATCCCTCCGGTTATCCCGCCTTCTGGTTCTGAAGCGCCCGCCGCTCGTCCAGGCGCTCGAGGACCATGTTCAGCCCCATGCCCGCGGCGACGATGAGCCCGCCAATGAAGGTCTTGCCGGAGATGTCCGTCCCCACCAGCAGGTCAATAGCCACCCCGGCGAACACCTCGGCGGCGAAGGTGAGCATCGTCACCTGGAAGGCCGGCAGCTTGGGGACGACCACGTTGAGCAGCAGCACGGTAGCCACGCCCATGGTGCCGCCGATGTACATCCAGACCTGGGGGAAGAAGCCGGGGAACACCTCGCTCCGCCCCAGGATCACCATAGCCAGAATGGACAGGGGCAGGCCCACCAGATGGTTGATGAAGGAGCCGTCCAGCGCCCCCACGTGGTAGGAGAGCCGGGCGTTCACCGTCCGGGAGAAGACGCCGCTCACGCCGCCGCCGGTAGCCACGAGAATGGCCCAGAGGGCGGAGTGCTCCCCGAAGTCCAGCATAAAGATGATCCCCGCCAGAGCGAAGGCCACGCCCACCAGGGAGGAGGGCCGGAAGGGCCGCTTCTCCATGCCCAGCAGGCCGGTGCGGTCGATGACGAGGGCGGTGACCGCCTGGCCGAAGAGCCCCAGGGCCAGGATGCTGGTGATGCTGATCTTGCCGATGCAGAAGTTGTTGGAGAGGCTGGTCAGCAGCCCGATGGCCCCGCCCAGATACATCCACAGGGGCAGGCCCCTGGGGGGCCGGATTTTATCCCGCCGGACCAGCAGGACGCCCAGGGAAAAGACGGTTCCCACGATATGGATAATCACCGTGGCGGTGAAAAGGCCGTAGTGGTTGGTCAGAGTGCCGTTGATGGCGATCATGACAGCGCAGATTGCGCCGTTGAGCAGTGTGAGAAGCTGATACATAGAGGCTCTCCCCTTTCTTTGAGAGGATTATAGCCGAAACCCTTGACAAGGGATAGGACAAATGTCATACTTGTTGCAAAAGAGGGGAGGAGAAGGGATGGTCAGAGAGAAGCTGAACGGGGCGGAGCGGGAGCGGCTGGCGGCGCTGGGACTGACGGAGGAGGAGACGGAGAAGTGCGAGGTCCTGATCTTCCAGGCCGGGGAGTACATTTGCAGGGAGGGGGCGGCGCTGGACCGGCTGCTGCTGGTGGAGGAGGGAAAGGCCAAGGTCTGCCAGCTGGGGGAGAACGGTCGGGATCTGATCCTGTGCTACTATCTCTCCCAGGGGACCCTGGGGGATTTGGAGCTGATGACGGGGGCCAGAGAGGCGTATAACAGCGTGGTGGCTATCACGGCCCTCCGGGGTGTGGCCCTGCCCCGGTCCCTGTGCGAGGGGCGGCTGATGGAGACGGCCCCCTTCCTGGCGCTCATTGGCCGGGAGCTGGCGAGAAACGCGATCAACAATGCCTGGAGCTATCGGAACGCGGCACTCCACACCGCCGAGGAGCGGCTGTGCGCCTACATCCGGGAGACCTCCTACCGGGGCTTTTTCCGGGAGGTTCTCACCGACACCGCCAGCTCCATCGGCGTCAGCTACCGCCACCTCCACCGGATGCTGGCGGCCCTGTGCGGTGAGGGGATCCTGGAGAAGACGCCTCAGGGCTACCGGGTGGCGGATCCGGCGCGGCTGGAGGAGAAAGCCGCGCGGTAGGGCAGACGGACAGAAGGAGGAGGACCAGGCAGCGCTTGGTCCTCCTCTTTTCCGATTCATATGCTGGGGCTGTCCGAGCTGCCGGAGGGCGGCTGATTCCGGGCGGCTTTCGCGTTCTCGAAGGTGATGCCGCCCTCCCGGTGGTCGGATTTTGCCATGTTCAAATAGAAGGCGCACACCGCCCCGTGGGCGGTCCAGGGGAGGCCCACAATGGCGCTCAGCCACGGCAGCGATCCCACATATCCCGCCCATATGCAGTACGCTGTCAGAGCCAGTCCCCCCACCGTCACCACCCACAGAAGCGCCCGGATGTCCTGGATGAGCCGCTTGGAGAAGTCCATCCGGATCTGCCGCCGGCCAATCATGCCAGCCCGGCCTTCTTGGCGAAGCGGTAGAGCACCGTCACCAGCTGCTCCCGGGTGAGCACGTCCTCCCACATATAGTTGGGCGTGCCGTCGGCCAGGGTCCCGCTGCCCTGGAGGAGCTGGCTGTCCACCGCCCACGTCCGGGCTTCCTGGCTGTAGCTGCCGCTGTCGTTGTCCTGGAGCTCCCTGCGCATCTCCCGCCAGAGCTCCGCAAAGCGTTTGACATCCATCTCCTCATCCTCCTCCGGCTTCTCCGGTTCCGCCGCGAACTGGGGCCGCACCGCCCCCACCACATACTTCCAGGGCCGGTCTTTCCGGCAGACCTCCCCGCCGTTGGACTGGCTGCCGGAGACGCTGGTATTGCCCTCAATGGCCGTCACAGCGTCCCCTCCCACTGCCTCCACAATGCCGCAGTGGTCCGTGGCCGCGCCGCCGGGGAAGTCGTAGATCACCACATCCCCGGGCCGCAGGTCCTTCTCCACCCAGCACCCCGCCCGCCGGGCCGAGCGCATCAGCTCCCCGCAGGACGCCGTCCTGGCCGGGAGCGGTGTGCCCGCCTGGTGGAAGCACCACTGAATAAACATCATGCACCAGGGCTGGCCGTCCAGGCCGTACCAGGCCCCGTACTTGGTCCTGTTGGACCCCGCCGGGCTCTCCTTGACTCCCAGCTCCCCCCGGGCGATGTCCAGCACCCGCTTAGTTGTTTCCATTTTTCGCCTCCAGAGGGCTCCGGACATCCTGTCCGGCGCGCTGTACGCCGGCGGCGTCCACACGGCCCTCCGTTACAATGTACGCGAGAACCGAGGCCATGGACACTACCGCCCCCGCCACTGTGCTGATGGTGGCCTCGTCCAGGCCGAACACCATAGCCAGCCCGGCGATTATCCCCGCCGCCGCGGCCCACAGCTTTCTGCTGCCCAGCTTCCGTTTCCAGTCGATGCTGTTCATCCCTTCATCTCCTCTCTGATATCCCGAATGTCGTGCTTCACCTCGGTCATCTCCCCCTCCAGCCGGTAGGTTCGCTCCACAAGGCCGTTGTGGGCCTGGACCTTCTTCTCCAGCTGCTCCAGCCGGTACTGGGTCAGCTTGGAGGACACCAGCACGCCGCACAGGGACCCGGTGGCCGATCCGGCCAGGCCGATAAGGGAGACAATAATTGCTTCTATATCGTTCACCTCCTTCCAAGCTGTCTCTACCCCGTGGGGGAAACGGGGGAGAAGTTGCACCGGGGGAGGCAACCGGATACAAATCATCTTCCGGGAGGTACGGCGGAGAAAAATAAAATTTTGCGTTTCTCTTGCATATGCCGGGAGGGCCGTGCTATAATAAGCACAGCTAAGAGGTTGATGAGATTCCACAGCTCTCACAACAAAGGCAGGACCCCGGAGAGATAGGCGCTCTCCGGGGTCCCTTTTTGCCTTCAGGCTTGCTGTCCCTTACCAATGCCGGTCAAACCATTTGCAAACGAAGTAGGCGGCTACGTTTGCCACAACCGACACTAAGAGATTGTATATATGCTCCACAGCTCTCACCCCCCTCCTGCTGCCAGTATGGGGTGGGACAACAGGGCCATTTTACCATCCTTCCGCACAGACCGCAATACAGAAAACGACTTTTTACGCCGGAGGGTCCGTTTGGGGCGGGTTTTCCCGATCCGGAGCCCAAATTTACAAATTGTTCAAATTGGATGCAACAAATGATATTGACATCCCCTGGCATTGGTGATACACTGCGTTTAGCACTCGACGGCAAGGAGTGCTAAAGGAGCAGGACATGGAATTAACCGCCCGGAAAAAGCAGATACTGAAGGTAGTCACCGAGCGATACATCGACGCCGCGGAGCCGGTGAGCTCCAAGTATATCGCCCAGGCCATGGGCGGCAGGGTCAGCTCGGCCACCATCCGCAATGAGCTGGCGGAGCTGGTGGAGCTGGGCTACCTGGAGCAGCCCCACACCTCGGCGGGCCGGATTCCCTCCCCCAAGGGCTACCGGCTGTACGTCAACGAGCTGATGGAGCGGCGCAGCGTCTCCGACCAGGAGGCCGCCCAGATCAGCGAGGCGCTGGGCGGACAGATGCGGGAGATGGACGCGGTGCTGGCCCAGGCCGGGCAGATGGTCTCCTCCATCGTCAGCTACCCCGCCTACGCAGTGGCGGCAGGGAAATCGAGCGTCACGGTCCGGCGCTACGACCTGCTGCCGGTGGACGAGGAGAGCTTCATCGCGGTGGTGATGACCGACGACAGCCGGGTGAAGAGCCAGCTGCTGCGCACGGAGCTGCCGGCGGACCCCCAGCGCCTGCCGGAGCTGGCCAACCTGCTCAATACGCACTTCGCCGGCATTCGGGCGGAGGAGATGGGGGCCAAGCTCATGGGCCTCACCGGACAGCTGGCCCCGGAGCTGTTCCTCCCCGTATCCCTGACCATCGAGTACGCCACGGCGGTGATGGACCGCAGCGCCCAGAACCAGGTCTTTACCACCGGGCAGACCCAGCTGCTCAAGCAGCCGGAGTTCCAGGACCCGAGCCGGGCCAACGGGCTGATGAGCCTGCTGACCGACCAGAAAAACGACCTGCCGCTGCTGGACGGGGACGCACGGATGCAGATCCTCATCGGCCCCGAGAACGTCAACGACGCCCTCAAGGACGCCAGCGTGGTGGTAGCCAGCTATGACATCGGGGACAATATGCGGGGGCTCATCGGCGTGGTGGGTCCCACCCGGATGGACTACGCGGCGGTGGCCGCACGGCTGGCCTGTTTCGCGGAGAGTCTGACCAAAATGTTCGGAAAAAATAATCAGTTACCCCCTAAGGAGGACGAAATACAGTGAGTAAGAAAGAGAAACCCGCGCCTCTGGAGTAGCGGGAGGAGGCGGTGGAAACGCCGCAGGAGGTCACCGAGGAGTTCCATCAGGAGGCGGCGGAGGAGACCTTCAC
>JAIEIQ010000320.1 GCA_029065305.1 Oscillospiraceae bacterium | reverse complement strand
ACCCTGTTCGTGGTCATGATCATGCGCCTGATGTCCGCCGTCAAGGTCTACGACCTGATCTACATGATGGTGGAGGAAACCAACCCCGCTGTCACCAGCGTGCAGAGCCTGATGTACCTGTTCTACCGGGAGTCCTTCATCGCCGGCAGCCGCGGCACCGGCTCCGCCATCGTCATCTGGACCGTCCTGCTCATCGGCCTGATCACTGTCATTCAGTTCTACGGCCAGAAGAAGTGGGTCAACTACGACGTGTAAGGAGGAAGCAAGATGAAAAAACGTTCTTTAGAGGCCTCCCAGAAGCGGATGACTGTTTTCACCTACGCCGCCCTGATCCTCGGCGCGCTCATTATGATTTTCCCCTTTGTGTGGATGATCCTCACCAGCCTCAAGACCGTCCCGGAGAGTATGCAGGTGCCTCCCACCATTCTGCCCCAGGAGGTGGTGACCGGCAACTTCGGGGACGCCATGAAGAGCCTCCCCTTCCTGAAGCTGTACCTCAACACCGGGCTGATGATCTTCTTCCGGGTCATCTGCGCCGTGGCCTTCAGCTCCATGGCGGGCTACGCCTTCGCCATGCTGAACTTCCGGGGCAAGAAGCTGCTCTTCGGCATTGTGCTGGTGCAGATGTCCCTGCCCTCCCAGATTTTCATTATCCCGCAGTATCAGATGGTAGCCAAGATGGGACTGGCCAACACCATCTTCGCCCTGGTCTTCCCCGGCATCGTCAGCGCCTTCGGCGTGTTCTTCCTGCGGCAGACCTACATGGGCATCCCCAAGGAGGTGGGCGAGGCGGCCTACCTGGACGGGTGCAACCAGTGGCAGACCTTCACCAAGGTCATGTTCCCCCTGACGGGCACCAGCGTGGCCGCGCTGACCGTCTTCACCGCCGTGTTCGCGTACAGTGACCTGATGTGGCCCCTGGTGGTCAACTCCGACCTGAACATGATGACCCTGTCCTCCGGTCTGGCCACCCTTCGCGGCCAGTTCACCACCAACTTCCCGGTGCTGATGGCCGGCTCCCTGCTGGCTATGCTGCCCATGGTGATCCTCTACCTCATTTTCCAGAGGCAGTTCATCGAGGGCATCGCCACCACCGGCGGCAAATAAATCTGCTTTCCCCTTTTTTCCCTTCACGACAGCCCCGGCCCGGCTTCTGGCCGCCGGGGCTGTCAAATCAATCTCCATGATTTGATAAGGTGACTACCCTATGATTATTTACAATGAACAGAGCCGGACCATCACGCTCCACACCCGCCGCACCACCTACCAGATGAAGGCGGACAAGCACGGCACGCTGCTCCACACCTACTACGGCCCCCGGGTGGGGGAGGAGGATCTGAGCCGCCTCCTCCAGTACGTGGACCGGGGCTTCTCCCCCAACCCCAGCGGCTTCGCCGCCCTTCCGGAGCGGGGCTACTCCCTGGACACCCTGCCCCAGGAGTACTCCACCTGCGGCGTGGGGGACTTCCGCGCCCTCTCCGCCGAGGTGGAGCAGTCCGACGGCAGCGCCCTGCTGGACCTGCGGTACGTCTCCCATGAGATCCGCCCGGGGAAATACGCCCTGGAGCAGCTTCCCGCCTTCTTCGGCCAGGGGTGGGAGACGCTGTCCGTGACGCTGCGGGACCCCTTCTCCGGCGTGGAGGCGGAGCTGCTCTACGGCGTGGACGAGGAGGACGACCTCCTCACCCGCTCGATCCGCCTGACCAACCGGGGGAGCGAGCCGGTGACGCTGTGCCGGGTGATGAGCCTGTGCCTGGACTTCACGCGGGCGGATCTGGACTTCGTCACCTTCGACGGCGGCCATGTGAAGGAGCGGACCCTGCACCGGGCGCCTCTGCGCCCCGGCGTCCAGAGCGTGGGCAGCGTCCGGGGGACCTCCAGCCACCAGCACAACCCCTTTGTCATCCTCTGTGAGGAGGACGCGGGGGAGGACCACGGCCTGTGCTACGGCGCGGCCCTGCTCTACAGCGGCAACTTCCTGGCGGAGGCGGAGCGCAGCCAGTTTGAGCACACCCGGCTGGTGATGGGGATCCACCCCAGCCATTTCCGCTGGCCCCTGGCCCCGGGGGAGTCCTTCACCGCCCCGGAGGCGGCTCTCGTCTGCTCCCCCGACGGTCTGACCCCCATGACCCACCGGTTCCACCGGGCCATGCGGGAGCACCTGATCCGGGACCCCTATCAGGGAAAGCGCCGGCCTGTGCTCATCAACAACTGGGAGGCCACGGAGTTCACCTTCGACGCGGACCGGCTGGTGGACATCGCCCGGGAGGCGGCGGAGCTGGGGGCGGAGCTGTTCGTCATGGACGACGGCTGGTTCGGCACGCGGGACAGCGACCTCAGCGGCCTGGGGGACTGGACCGTCAACGAGAAGAAGCTCCCCGGCGGGCTGGGGGCCCTGGTGCCCCGGATCAAGGCCCTGGGGATGGACTTCGGCCTGTGGATTGAGCCGGAGATGGTCAGCGAGGACAGCGCCCTCTACCGGGCCCACCCGGACTGGGCCCTGGGGGCCCCCGGCCGGCCCCAGAGCCTGGGCCGGGGACAGCTGGTGCTGGACTTCTCCCGAAAGGAGGTCCGGGACCACATCTACGCCGCCATGAGCCGGATTCTGGACAGCGCGGACATCTCCTACATCAAGTGGGATATGAACCGGTCCCTGTCCGACGTGTGGTCCGCCGCCCTGCCGGCGGAGCGGCAGGGGGAGACCTACCACCGCTACATGCTGGGGGTCTACGACCTGCTGGAGCGGCTTCGCCGGGACTACCCCCGCCTGCTTGTCGAGGGGTGCAGCGGCGGCGGCGGGCGGTTCGACGCCGGGATGCTCCATTACACCCCCCAGATCTGGTGCAGCGACAACACCGACGCCATCGATCGCCTGCGCATCCAGTGCGGCACCACCTTCTGCTACCCCGTGAGCACCGTGGGGGCCCACGTCTCCGCCGTGCCCAACGGCCAGACCGGCCGCAGCACCCCCATCGAGACCCGGGGCGTGGTGGCTATGTGCGGCACCTTCGGCTATGAGATGGACCTGGGGGCCTGTACGCGGGAGGAGAAGGAGATTGTCCGGCGGCAGATCCAGACCTTCAAGGACCGGGCCGGCCTCATTCAGACGGGGAACTACTACCGGCTGACGGACCCCTTCCGGGACCTGACCTACACCGCCTGGCAGCACGTGTCCCAGGACCGGCGGGAGGCCCTGGTTTCCCTGGTCACCGGCTCCACCCGGGCGGCGCTGCCCTTCACAATTTTGAAGCTGAAGGGCCTGGATCCCGCCCTGCGCTACCGCGTGGACGGCGGGGAGCGGCTATACGACGGCGCCGCTCTCATGCACGCGGGGATCTCCTTCCCCCTCATCTCGGGGGAGTACCAGTCCATCCAGCTGCATCTGACGGCGGAAGCCAAATAGACAATCATGGGCCGCTCCCGGTGGGAGCGGCCCATGTCGCATTCTGTTCTTTTTTGTTCCACTGTTGCGCTAAAAAAAAGATTGACAGCCTCAGGACCGGTACTGCTTCCGCCACTCTCTGGGGGGCAGTCCGTAGTGCTTCTTGAACGCCTGGGAGAAGTGGAGCTGGTTGGGATAGCCGCAGTGGAGGGCAATGTCCCCGATGGTATCGGCTGTGGTCCGCATGAGCTCCGCGGCGTTGCTGAGGCGCAGGCGGATCAAAAATTCCTGGGGCGTACTGCCCACCGTCTCCTTGAACAGGCGGCTGAAATAGCTGCGGTTCAGCTTGCACACGTCCGCGATCTCCTCCACGGTCAGGTCCCGGTGGTAGTTCTGCTGGATGTAGGTCACAGCCTCCTGGATGTAGAAGTCCTTGAGCTGACTGCTCCGGCTCTCCCTCCGGGTGGAGGAGGACTGGATGAGCTCGTCCAAAAACAGGCACAGGTGACCCACCAGATGGAGGGCGGACGCCTCGGAGTGGCCCGCGATGTAGAGCATCTTGTCCCGCAGGGACTCCCCGTGGGCAGGGGTTCTGGGCCGGTAGACCGGCTGGTTGAGCCCCAGTCCGGCGCTGCCCAGATACTCTGCGGCCCGCAGCCCGTCAAACTCCAGCCATACATACTTCCAGGGCTGGCGCTCATCCGCGATGTAGGTGTTGATCTGTCCCGGACAGATCAGGAACCCCTGGTCCGGTCCCAGGTGATACCGCCGGCTCACGTCCTCGGTATCGTGGGAGTCCAGGACTCCACGACCGGAAATGATATAATGGAAGAGGTAGTGGTTGCGCACCGACGGCCCGAAGGAGTGCAGGGGCGCACACTGCTCCCAGCCGTACTGATAAAGTCTGAGGTCCAAAAAGTTATCGTTCGGAAAAATTGAAAATGACAGCGTATCCATTCATTCATCACTTCCTTTCTATCGACACCGCAAACGCCGCTCATCCTAATATCTGTATTATACCACACTGTTTGGCACATTTCAAATAGAAAACAGGTATTTTCACCAATTTTTTATCATGAAAAAAGGGGAATTGCTCCATATTCACCCAAACTTCCCCCAATATTACGCAAAATTTCCCAATTTTTTGCCAAATTTTCCCCAAAAAGGGAGCCCGGGCGGATCCGCCGCACCGGGCTTCCTCCTTATCTATGGACGCGGCCTTACAGGTCGACAGCCTTGATACTGGCCTCCTTGACGCCGTGCTTCTCGGCGTAGCCGGTGAGGATGAGGGTCAGCGCGCCGTCGCCGGTGACGTTGCAGGCGGTGCCGAAGCTGTCCTGGAGGGCGAAAATCGCCAGCATCAGGGCGGTGCCGTCGCCGGTGAAGTTCAGGACGCCGGTGATCAGACCCAGGGAGGCCATGACCGTACCGCCGGGGACGCCGGGGGCGCCGATGGCGAAGATGCCCAGCAGGAGGATGAAGAGGATCATGCTGCCCACGCTGGGGAGCTCGCCGTAGAGAACCTTGGAGACGATCATGATGAAGAAGGTCTCCGTCAGGGCGGAGCCGCAGAGGTGGATGTTGGCAAACAGGGGGACGCCGAACTCCACCATGTCGGAGCGGAGCACGGAGCTCTTCCGGGCGCAGTCCAGGGCCACGGCCAGGGTGGCGGCGGAGGACATGGTGCCCACGGCGGTGAGGTAGGCGGGGCCGTAGTGCTTCACCACCTC
>JAIEIQ010000032.1 GCA_029065305.1 Oscillospiraceae bacterium | reverse complement strand
CCTCCATCCCCCGCAAACGTCCGCCCTCCACAAGGCGGAGAAGGGTGTCGCAGTGCAGATCAAAAATGCCGGGCATGAAATGTTCCTCCTACTCCTTCAGCAGCGCCCGGCGCTCCCGCCAGTCCGGCAGAATCTCCTGGACAAAGGCGTAGAAGCCGGGGCCGTGGTTTTTGTGCCGGATGTGGGCCAGCTCGTGGACCACCACGTAGTCCACGGCCTCCTCCGGGTACTGCATCAGCCGCCAGGAGAAGCACAGCCGGTCCTTGCCGCTGCAGCTGCCGAAGCGCTTCCGGGCTCCGGTGATGGTGATGCCCGCGGGGCGGACCCCCATCCGGGCGGCGTAGCGGGCCACCCGCTCCGGCAGTTCCTCCCGGGCACGGCGGATGTACGCCGCCTGGGCCGCGCTGTCCGGCTCCGGACGGCGCTCCCGTCTCTGCCGCTGGCGGACCAGATGGGTTTCAATCCAGCCCCGGTGCGCCTCCACAAAGGCGTCGATCCGGGCCCGGCTGAGCCGGGCGGGGGCCCGCACCACCACCCGGCAGTCCTCCGTCACCTCCAGAGCCAGGGTCCGGCGGTCCGAGCGGATCAGTTCATAGTCCGGCATAGCTTTCTCCTTGCTGTGCGTTTTATCGGAATTCGCGAGGCAGATATGATCCGCCTGAATGCTCATGAAGAAATCCGATACAAGCCATCTCCATAAAACATAATTTTATCGGTATTTTTCGCTTGTTGCAGCACTAAAATAATATTATATACATCTGGATAGGGAGATATCATGCCCATACACGCCATTCCAAACAGCAATCCATTAAATATCGTATTTTGGGGTGGTGATAATACAAATAGTATCAACGGTATCATTCCAAGCAGAAACGGCAGCAGGCACATAACAATAAAGCGGCTTCTTTTTAGCGGAAAAGATGCCAAGGCCACAAAGACCAGCCTGCCCTTCAGCTTTCCAATCGTTACCGCCGCTTTTCCTGGATAAGCGATAGCGTGCAGCCATTCATGTATGATCAAAAACAGAAACCCCAAAAAGAGACCGCCTAATACCGCCGGCAAAAAAAACACCATCGACTTGCTTGCAAGTGCTTTCATACATATTGTCAAAGACATGATCGCACATAATATTACAGCGATCGGTGCTGATTTTCTCATCATTTCTTCCGTTGTTGCGGGCGCGTCAAGTTTTTGCGCGGTTAAGGGGAGTTTTCCACATTGATATTCGCCTATATTATCAATTATTTTCACATATTTTATCATTTTGCCCGCCCCCTGCAAAATCGCCGTTTGCCAACCGATCCATTATAAACCGGCCCCCGCTGAAAAGCAACTCTTTTTCAGCGGGGGCCGGTTTTCTATGCTTTCTGCGGGAGGCTTGCAGCTTACAGGTTCGCCAGGATATACTTGACGATGAACAGCGCCGCGATGATATACACCAGGGGCTGGACATCCTTGGCCTTCCCCCGGCAGACCTTGATGACCGCGTAGGAGATGAAGCCGAAGCCGATGCCGTCGGAGATGGAGTAGGCAAAGGGCATCAGGGCGATGGTGAGGAAGGCGGGGCACGCCTCCTCGAAGTCCATCCAGTTGACCTCTGTGGCCCCCTTGATCATATACACGCCCACGATGATAAGGGCCGGGGCCGTAGCCGCCGAGGGGATGGACATAGCCACCGGGGCGGCGAAGCAGCTCACCAGGAAGAGAACGCCCACCACGATGGAGCTCAGGCCCGTCCGGGCGCCCTCGGCGATGCCGGTGGAGGACTCCACGAAGGTGGTGACGGTGGAGGTGCCCAGCACAGCGCCGCAGCAGGTGGCCACGGCGTCGGCAATGAGGGCCCGGTCGCCGCCGGGGAGGTTGCCGTGCTTATCCAGCATCCCCGCGTTGGCGGCGGTGCCGATAAGGGTGCCCACGGTGTCAAAGCAGTCCACCAGGGCGAAGCTGATGATGGCCGTCAGCAGGGCCACGACGCCGCCGTCCACCGCCGTCAGGCCGGTGAAGGACATCTTCCCCACCGTCTCCCCCAGCACCGAGAAGCTGAAGGGATCGGGGTGGTACACCGTCAGGCCCATGGGGATGCCGATGAGGGTGGAGGCCAGGATGCCGATGAAGATAGCCCCCTTGACCTTATAGGCCAGCAGAATGGCGGTGATGAGCAGGCCGATGAGGCACAGCAGGCCCGCGCTGTTGAGGACCATGTCGCCGGTAGCCGCGTCCAGGACCTTGAACTGGAGGGCGGGCACGCCGCTGCCGAAGCCGATGAGCCCCACGTTCAGCAGGCCGATGAAGGCGATGAACAGGCCGATGCCGGCGGAGATGGCGTTCTTGAGGAACTTGGGGATGGCGCTGATGAGGTGTCTGCGCAGGGGAGAGACGGCGATAATCAGAAACAGGATGCCGCTGAGCAGCACGATAGCCAGACCCTGCTGCCAGGTGTAGCCCATGCTAAAGCAGATGGTGTAGGTGAAAAACGCGTTGAGCCCCATGCCCGGGGCCTGGGCAAAGGGGGCGTTGGCCAGCAGCGCCGTCAGGAAGCAGCCGATGGCCGCGGAGATGCAGGTGGCCAGCATGACGGCGTGGAAGTTCATGCCCGTCGCCGAGAGCATGTTGGGGTTGACGAAGATGATATAGGCCATGGCGAAGAAGATGGTCAGGCCCCCGACAATCTCCGTGCGGACGGTGCTGCCTCTCTCTGTAATCTTGAAAAATTTATCCATGGTAGTCCCTCCTCTCGAAATATCACATGAAATGGATTGGTCCCTATGTTCTCCCCTGGGTTATGCGTCTATTCTACACGAAATCTCCGGAAAAGAAAACCCCTTTTTGTGCAGGTTGCCGGAAATTTGTAGGAATATACAAAAATGTGACCACTCTTTGTTGATATTTCCCCATTTTCCACTGTGGGCAAAATATCCCTTCTCAAAAAAATAAATCTATGGTATACTTATTATATCTGGGTTCCGGCGGGAGAGGGGGCCTTTTTATGGATACGGCGGTGCTGGAGAAAATTTTATATACCGGCTGGGGCAAGCTGACGGTGGAAAATCTGCTCTCCGCCCTGGTGACGCTGCTCCTCTGCCTGGGGGCTGTCCGGCTGGTGACGACGCTGGCCCGGCGGGCTTTGAACCGGACCAGGCTGGACGGGCGAATCAAGGACTACGTGCTCCAGGGCCTCCGCTTTCTGCTGTATACGGTGACGGCCCTCATTGTGGCGGAGAGCCTGGGGATCCCGGCCTCCTCCCTGGTGGCGCTGCTGAGCGTGTTCGCCTTAGCGGTGTCTCTGGCGGTCCAGGACGTGCTGTCCAACGTGGCCGGAGGGCTGGTGCTGCTGTTCTCCAAGCCCTTCACCCTGGGGGACTACATCGAGTCCGCCGACGGGGAGGGCACGGTCTATTCCATCGGCCTGACCCACACGGTGCTGGATACCTACGGCGGACAGCGGGTGATGCTGCCCAACAGCCGCCTCACCGCCGGGAAGATTGTCAATTACACCGCCCGGGGCGTGCGGCGGGTGGACCACGCCGTGTCCGCCTCCTATGAGGACAGCACCCAGGCGGTCCGCGCCGCGTGCCTGAAGGCGGTCTCCCGGACCCCCCATGTGCTGGAGGACCCGCCGCCCCAGGTGGTGGTCACCGCCTATGGGGAGAGCGCTATCGAGTACCACGTCCGGTTCTGGGCTCCGGTGGATGCCTACTGGGACGCCTGCAACAGTTCCCTGGAGGCCATTCGGGACGCCTTCCGGGAGGACGGGGTGTCCATGACCTACAATCATCTCAACGTCCACATTGTGGATAATACAAAAGAGAAGTGAGCGTATCTTTTTTATGTTGGAATTCAAACCCATCCAGACCAGAAGCGCGGCCCGGCTGCGCAAATACTACGAGCAGTGCACCTACCGCCTGTGCGAATACTCCGTGGGCGTCAAGCTCATGTGGCGGGAGCACTTCCACCCCCAGTACGCCGAGGCCTGCGGCTGCCTCATTGTCCTCAACAGAAGCCGACATCTGGGGCACATCTTCGACTACCCTGTGCCCCTGCCGGGGGAGGGGGACGTGGACGCCGCCCTGGACGAGATCGATGCCTGGTGTATGGAGCGGGGAACTGCCCCGATCTTCGGCGTGGTGCCGGAGGAGGAGCGGGACGTGCTGCTGGACCGGTATCCCTTTGTGAGCCTGGAGAATGGCCGGGTCTGGCAGGACTACCTGTACCGGGCGGAGGATCTGGCCTCCTTCGCCGGACGGCGGTACTCCGGCCAGCGCAACCACATCAACAAATTCCGCAAGCTCTACCCCTCCGCCGTCTTCCGCCCCCTGACGGAGGCGGACGGCGAGGCCCTGGAGGCCTTCTGGGAGGAGTTCCACCTGGACTTCCACAAGGAGAATGCGGAGGCTAGGCGGGAGGCCTGCTCCGCCCGGAAAATGACCCGGCAGATTGGAAAGCAGAAGTGGATCAAGGCCGGCGCTATGGAGCTGGACGGGCGGTTCATCGCCATCTCCCTGGCGGAGGTCTGCGGGGACACCCTGGTCTGCCACATTGAGAAGGCGCTGTCCCAGTACGAGGGGGTCTACCCCGCTATCGTTCAGGCCTTCGCCGCCTGCTATGGGGAGGGGCTGACCTGGATCAACCGGGAGGACGACGCCGGGGACCGGGGCCTGCGCACCAGCAAGCTCCAGTACCTGCCCGCCGCCATGGGGGCCAAGCTCCAGGTGATGGTCCGCAATGAGCTGAGCGGCCTGGGGGAGATCCCGGCGCTGAAGAGCGAGCGGCTGACCCTGGACGAGCTTCGGGAGGAGGACCGGGAGGCGTACAACCGGCTGTGCCTGGACGACGGGCGCAACCGCTGGTGGGGCTACGACTACCGGGAGGATCTGAAGGGGGAGCTGACAGAGGACTACTTCCTGGAGACAGCCCGGCGGGACTTCGCCA
>JAIEIQ010000319.1 GCA_029065305.1 Oscillospiraceae bacterium | reverse complement strand
CTTTTTCATAGGTGTAGATTGAAAAGTTCTTCACGCCAAGCAATTCTCCCAAATCCTTCTGGGTAACATCTCGCTCTGTCCGCAGACTCCGCAGTCTCTCTGCAAATTTTGACATAAATCCTCCAAAGGTATTGACAACTCGATATTTTGTCTATATACTATCACTAGATAAAATATCTAGCAATAATCTTTTAAGGAGACATATGAAATGGACACTATCGTAGAGGAGCTGTATCACGCTCTCTGCCGCACAGACACGAGCACTGCCCACATAAGCGATGACCTGTGGGAAAAAGCCTCCGTCCAGGCCGGAGAGGAGGTCATCGCCGAGCTGCGGCGGCTCTCCAAGGAGCAGCTTGTGGACGCGGAGCTGCAAGGCTTCCGCAGCGGCCTCCTTTTGGGCATCAACCTGATGTCGGAGCTGCTGTAAAGGGCTGGAAACTGTCAGAACCCCCACTTGTACCCGTAGCCCCAGACGGTATTGATAAAGGTGGGGTTCTGGGCGTTGTCCTCGATCTTCAGCCGCAGCCGCCGGATGTTCACATCCACGATCTTCAGCTCCCCGAAGTAGTCCCGGCCCCAGACCATGTCCAAAATCTCCTCCCGGGACAGCGCCTTCCCAGGGTTCTCCATGAACATTTTCATGATGGAGTACTCCACCTGGGTCAGCTTCACCCGCTGGCCGTTCTTCTCCAGGGTCCGGTTCCGGGTGTTGAGCAAAAAGGGCTCCTGATAGATCTCCCCCGCTTGCTCCGCCACCGCGCCTCCCGCCCGGCGGAACAGGGCGTCCACCCGGGCCGTCAGCTCCGCGGGGGAAAAGGGCTTGGTGACATAGTCGTCCGCCCCGGTCATCAGCCCCGTCACCTTGTCCATTTCCTGGCTCCGGGCGGTGAGCATGATGATCCCGATTCTGGTATTGGTGGCCCGCACCCGGCGGCAGACTTCAAAGCCGTCGATCCCCGGCAGCATGATGTCAAAGAGGGCCACCCGGATATCCGGGTTCTCCTTCAGCTTCTCCAGCGCCTCCTCGCCGGTCTCGGCCTCGATGACCTCGTATCCGGCCCGGGTGAGGTTGATGACAATAAAACCGCGAATGCTGGACTCGTCCTCCAGCACCAAAACTTTTCTCGCCATAATGCTTTCTCCTTAATTTTCCCCGGTGCTCCACTGGGCGGAAATCACGCTGAACCGCTCCCGCAGGCTGTCCTGGTCCACATACCACTTCCACTCGCTGTAGGCGTCCGACACCGCCAGGGTGTAGATGCTCCCGGTCTGGCGGCGGAGAATCACCCGCCCGCCCCGGGACGCCTGGACCTCCCGGTCCGATCCGGTGAGGGAGCAGATGGTCAGCAGCTCCTTGTCCGGCAATCCCCCGAAGACGCTGTAAAAGACGGCGGCGCGCTCCGTGGCGCTGGCGTTGACCTGCCGGACGGTGAAGTGGCCGTCCCACTCCTCGGGAATCAGCAGATACCAGCCGTCCGCCTGGTTGTGATAGGTGATGATCTCCCGGGCCGGGGATCCGTCGGCGGCGTAGGACCGCCAGTAGATTTTCCAGTAGGGCTCCTCGTCCGAGGCCCCCGGCAGCAGGGCCGGCATGGGCACATCCGTCACCCCGTCGCCGTCGATATCGGCGGGCTGGAGGTTCAGATGCCGGAAAATTTCCGTGGACACGCCGGTGGAGCTGCTGAGCACGATGTTGGTCAGCTCCCCCTGCTGGTCAGTGAGGATATCCGTGACAGCCCGGGCGGTCTCCTCCGCCCCGGTGACAACGCCGGTGAGGAATACCGCCGCCCTGCCGTCCGCCAGAGCACCGGTCTGCATCCACTGGAGCTCCGCCACGGTCATGGAGAGCTTGGCGGTGGAGCGGAGCTGGAGGCTCTTGCCCTCGGCGTCCCAGTCGTAGTAGTCGGCGGCGCTGCCGCCTGTCTCGCTCCCGTCGCTGCGGACCACCACCAGCTCCAGAAGACTGTCGCCGTCCAGATCCGCCGTCTCGCACCGGGTATAGGCGGTGGACACCAGGGGTGCGGAGAGATCTTGGAGGGAGTAGACCTCCAGGGCCTGGACCTCGGCGCTGACCCGCCAGCTGACCAGGATCTCCCGGACGCCGTCGCCGTCCATATCCACGTAGCGGATGCTCTGGATAGCGGTGCCGCTGCCCTCGATGATGCTCATCTGCTGGTAGCTATCGCCGGCGGCCTGAAAGATATAGATTTTCAGGGGCTTTTCCTCGCTGTTGCTGCGGAAGAAGGCCACCGCCTCCTCCTCCCCGTCGCCGTTGAGGTCCACCAGCTGTACGGATTGCAGGTTGGTGCCGGCGGTGGGGGCGGCGTACTCCGCGCCTCCGGCCAGAATGGCGGCGATCTGCTCGCTGAGGGTCTGGTACTCCTCGGGAAGCTTGGGCAGAACATAGAGCTCCTCCACGCCGCGGGAGATCATACAGCCTGTCAGCAGCAGGCTCACCAGACCGCCCAGCAGCGCCAGGCGGAGGGGTTTACGCAGGCTCAAAGGGCCGCCTCCTCTCAAGCGCTCCCGGCACGATGGCCGGGAGCGGACGGTATCTCTCTATAATTTATCACAAATCCGCTCTGTTGGGTAGTCCTGTTTTTTCTTTTTCCCAAAGATTTTGAGATCGGGCGCTTGTGACGCCAGCGTTTCGCCGCAGCCCGCATTTTTATCTTGACATTTTCTCCCGGGAGCTGCATCATAGAGGAGGCCGCTTTTCCATATACCGGAAGGACACAAAAGGAGGAGTAAATCTATGGAGGAGAGGAAAAAACGGGAAAATATTGTAGCGGGGGTGGTAGGGGCCTTTCTGGGCACCCTCATCGGCGTGGCCTGCGTGGTGATCATCGGCCAGCTGGGATATGTGGCCTCCATCTCCGGCCTGATCATGGCGGTGTGCGCCCTGAAGGGCTATGAGCTGCTGGGCGGGACCCTGAGCCGGAAGGGCGCGGCAATCTCCATGGTGCTGATTCTGGCCATGACCTACTTTGCCCACCAGCTGAGCTGGGCCATCGCCCTGGCCGAGGCCATGGAGGGCGAGCTGGGGATCTGGGAGAGCTTCCGAGCCATCCCCCAGCTGCTGAGGAGCGGTATGCTGGAGGGGGCTCCCTACTGGGGGGATCTGGCAATGCTGTACCTGTTCACCCTGCTGGGCGCTGTGCCCACGGTCATCAACGGGCTGAAAAACACGGAGGAGCCGGAGACGCCTGTTATCACCGGTTCCCCCGTGGGAGCCGCCCCGGAGAGCGGGGCGGCTTTCTATCCGGGGGAGCGGGCCTGGACCCGGCCCATGCGCTTCAGCGCCGCCCTGTCCATGGTTCCCGGCCTGCTGCTGGGGATTGGCGTGGTCATCGCGGCCGCTCAGATGGATACGCCCATCCCCATCACCCTGGCGGGCCTGGGGTGTATTATCAGCTGCTTTGTGATGATGTTCCTGGCCCTGTCCATGCAGCAGGCCAGTCAGGCGGAGATGTTTCTCTACGTCCGCTCGGCGGGGACCCTCTGGCGGGTGGAGCTGGCCAGACTGAACAATCTGGACACCTACCGCTTTACCAATAAGCTCGGCAGCGCCCTGGCCCGCTCCTCCTCATCCCGGTTCAGCTTATCCCAGCGCAGGGCCAGGGCGTCCATCCAGCGGGCCATTGGCCTGCTGACCAGCGGTCAGGTGCTGCCGGGTAGCGCCCTGAGCCGCATCGTGCTCCCCCTGACGGATTTTCAGCTGGTCAAGGAGAACGACTGGTACTGGAAGGGAACCTACGCCCTCCAGAGCGGAAAGCGGAAAAAGCTCACCATTCCCAAGGCCTATCCGGACTTCACCCCCGTCCCCGGCGCGGAGCCCTGCCGGGAGCCCGCGCCCTTCCACTGGAAGCTGGTGGCCGGGGCTCTGGCTCTGGCGGTGCTGCTGGGGGCGGTGGGATACGGCCTGGGGTACATACTGGAGGGCGGCGGCACGCCGTCCGGTCCCGCCTCCAAGCGAGGGGAGCTGAAGGCCCTGACGCCGGACAGCGCGGAGACCTATGAGATCGGCGGCCTCCGCTATCAGGTGGACAGCGCCTTCCAGCGCACCGCTCCGGACACCTATCAGGACCCGGACACCGGGACGGACTACGCCCTGGGGGTTCAGACGGGGATGGACGAGGAATCGGCGGTGGAGAGCCTGCTCCAGCCCATCAGCGATACCCGCATGTCCTCCAGCTACGACCACTTCGCCTTTGCTCACGTAGACGCGGAGGACACCCTCGTTCCCCTGACGGCGGCGGACGGATCCATTTACCAGTACGAGATCCTCACGGTGTACTTCACCAACGGGGACGCCGTCCACAAGGGCGTGGCCCTGCTGGAGGACGGGGTGCTGGTGGAGGTGCTGGCCCGCCAGGACGCCGGGGCGGACGAGGACGAGGTCAAGGGGACCATCCTCTACATGCTGGAGAGCCTGGAGGTCACCGGGCCGGTCCAGGTGGAGATCACCGGGGAGAACTACCAGTCCCTGTTCCACCTGGGGACGGAGCTGGGCTTGGAGCAGACCGCCGTGGGCTACATCAAGGCCCCGCCGGAGATGTTCGGCTTTGACGCTTTTGTGGACGCCCATGTGCCCTACAGCAAGACACCGGAGTATCTGGAGGACGGTGCGGTTCTCCGCTCCGCCGCCCACGGCATGGAGGTGGAGGTCACGATCACGCCCTCCGGCGAAAACGCGGCGGCGGTGGTGGACGGCATTTATGAGGAGATGGTGTCCTCCGGCCTGGATATCGTTGAGGAGGGCGTCACGGAGACCTTTTTCCAGGAGGCGGACGACATCGCCGCCAAGCAGGCGGCCTATTGGGAGGACAATGGAACCAAGCCCCGCATCGCGATCCTTTACGCGGACCGGAAGCAGGACGGCTTCTATCTCTCCGCGCGGATTACCTACTCCCTGGAGCAGCTGGACGGGGACTACCCGGCGCTGCTGGCGGAGCTGAGCGATGTCTACGGGATCACTCTCCCGGAGGTTGACCCCGTGGAGCTGTCGTAACCCGCGGAAATTTCAGAACACTATACAATAATGAAGAGTGAGAAAGGAAAAATCGACATGAAAAAGCTTGCCGCACTGCTGACGGCGGTGCTCCTGTGCCTGGCTCTGGCCGGCTGCGCCAAGGAGGAGAAGATCTCCGATGAGGAGGTGGTCAACACCTTCTTACAGGCCTACCAGCAGGGGGACTACGAGGCCATGAAGCCCTATATCAGCGATGACAACCCCCTCCACCGGCTCTTTGCCGGTATGGATGACGCAGTGGGCGGGGAGATGGCCCCGGTCTACCGGGCCTTCTATGAGCAGGCCAAGACCATCACCTGGACCGCCAAGGCGGTGGAGGGCCAGGAGAACTGGGGCACCGTGAGCCTGGAGTTCACCGTTCCCAACTACTACGAGGCGATCAAGGCGTCCATGGCGGCGGCTATCGAGGAGGAGGTCGCCAACGGCGGCGGCAGCTTCCACGACATGCCCGGCTGGCTGCTTAAGGCCCTGGACGGAGAGGTGGAGATGGTCCAGGACACATACGAGATCCATGTGGGCAACCGGGACGGGGAGATGGTCATGGACACCAACACCAACCGGCGGCTCTTCATCGTCCTGTGCGGCGGCTTGCAGGAGTACATGGGCACCGCCTCCATGACCACCTGCACCTTCCCCGACGGCACGGCCTGGGAGCTGGCGGCCAAGGGGGATGAGATCGTGGGCGCGATCTGCTCGGAGAACATCCCCGGGGCCAGCCTGTACGCCCCGGAGGACCTGGCGCTGGTGATTGAGTCCTTCGCGCTGGATTACGAGGGCGTAGACGGCGTCTGCGCCGGCGGCACGGTCCAGGACGACCTGCTGATCAGCCGCCTGGGCATCGACATGTGGACGGTCAGCTCCTTTAATCTGATGCAGATGGGGATGCTGGACAGCATCCTCACCTCCAGCAGCTGGCTGAGCCTGGAGAGCACCGTCAGCGGCTTTACCCGGGAGGGGGCGTCGTGTGTTACCGAAACCTTTATGCCGGAACAGCCGGCGGAATAAATCCACTGGGAGGAAAGAAAAATGGGCAGTTTTATGAGTAAAATCAGCCGCGCGGGGCTGATCCTTGTGATTATTGGTGCGGTGCTGCTGGGCTTCTCCTTAGGGGATGCCGTGATCTCCTTCAAGCCCGCCGTCAGCTTTGATGATGCCTATGAGAACGGTGTGGAGGCGGGGGATCACGTCTCGGGCCGGGTGCCCCTCCTGGGGGACAGCTTCGCCAGCCTCCAGACCTGGACGGAGGACCGCTCCAACAACTCCAGAACCCCGGCCAAGACCTCGGCGGTCTACTATATGTTCCCGGCCGGGGAGAGCCTTGTGGGCGTCCGGGTGGGCTCCAAGTCCGTCTCTGCGGCCAACGATCTGGTGGACGAGACCTACGGCTGGTTCAGCGGCGGCGGGGAGCCCTCCACGGTGCTGGAGCTGGACACCCGGGTGGCGGAGATGGAGGAGGAGCTGGCGGAGGCGTTCCGGGAGGAGCTGACGGCCTACTACGGCTACACCGATCAGGACCTGGAGGAGCTGGGTACGCCGCTGCTCATTGAGCCCCGGGCCTTTACTACCATCCGCGTCTTCTGCGGCGCGGGAGCGGGGCTTCTCCTGCTGGGCGTGCTGCTGCTGGTGCTGCGCTGGCGGAAGGTCAGCGCCAGCCTCCGCAGAGCCCGGGCCGATTACGACCCGGATCTGGGCTGACCGGGAGGGCCCGGCATGAACCGCATTGAAACGGACCTGCTGTCCCAGAGCGCCTCCGGGCGCGGAAGCGGCCAGGGGCGGGGCAGCTATCTCTTCGCCGCAGAGCCGGACCGGCGGCGGATTGGGCTGGAGATGCTTATCCGGCTGGCGGTGTGCGGCTTCGCCATGGTTCTCTTTGTCCTCCAGGGTGCGGAATTCCTGCTTCTGACGGGAGTGGTGTTTTCGGCCTACTGCCTCTGGCCCCTGCTGCACATGGGGGACCGGATGGAGTTCTATCAGAACGGTATTCTCTATCAGGGGCAGTTCTATCCCATCGGGCAGAGGACCCGGGTGGTGTGGACGGGGAGCCGGTTCCGGATGAGCTTCCTGCCGTCCACCTTCCTGGATATCAGCGGCTGTAGGGAGCGGATTGATGTGTCCTTCATGCAGGAGGCGCAGAAGCTGTTCAACCGGGCCTACAGCGGGGGAATCTATTAAAAGAGGAGTGGGAGCAATGGATAAGCAGAAAATCATCCTTGTGGTGCTCATGTTTGTGGGGATTGGCATTTTCGTGTTCATTAAGGAGCACATCAACGAGAAAAAGGCCCGGACCGGCGAGGATCTGGCCAAGGTCCGGCTGGTTCTCTCCCGGCTGCTGCCGGACAGCACCAGCTACACCACCGCCTACGCCTTCTACAAGTGGAGCAAGTACCAGGGGAGAAGCAAGCGGACCTGGTATTACCACTACGCCATCGCCTTCCGGCCCGGGGAGCTGTTCGTGGTGCCCATCCAGTACGCCGGCGGGGAGGTTAGCGCCCAGAGCCGGGGCGTCCTGCTGACACCGGAGAACGTGGGCCGGGTGGAGTCCGACGGCGCGGGGCCGGTGATCTTCGGGAAGGACGGGCAGGAGATCTGCCACTTCCGGGTCCTGGCTATGTACACGCATCAGGACAGATTTGAGCCCTTCAACATCGCTCAGGGGGAGGAAGCCAGGGCCTTTGACAGCTTTATCGCCGATTTTACCCGGCAAATCGCGGCCTGACATCGAAGAACGGACCGCTCCCCGGCTCAAAGGAAACACAGAGAGGCGGCTGTCCGAATTGGACAGCCGCCTCAGACTGTCGAAAAGAGGCCTGTCTGTCTTCATTACCAGACAGGCCACAAAGTTAATGAGGGATAAAATGTAGGA
>JAIEIQ010000318.1 GCA_029065305.1 Oscillospiraceae bacterium | reverse complement strand
CCTTTGAGGTGTTTCCCCCCAAGACCGATGTGGGCATGGAGAAGCTGTGCGGCGCCGGCGGCGTGCTGGAGCAGCTGTACACCCTGAACCCGGACTACATCTCCTGCACCTACGGCGCGGGCGGCACCAATGTGGGCAAGAATCTGGAGGTTCTCGACAAGATCCAGAAGGACGGCAAGTGCGTGCCCGTCACCCACTTCACCTGCATCGGCAACACCCGCGAGGGCATCAAGGAGCAGCTCCAGAGCTATCTGGACCACGGCATCAACCACATGCTGGCCCTGCGGGGCGACCTGCCCTTCGGCTGGACCGGCACCGGCGGCGATCTGCACTACGCCACCGAGCTTGTCAAGTTCGTGCGGTCGGAGTTCGGCGATAAGTTCACCATCGCCGTGGCCGGCTCCCCCGAGGGCCACATCGCCTGCCGCAGCCTGGAGGCGGACATCGGCTTCCTCAAGCAGAAGCAGGATGAGGGCGCGGACTATATCATGACCCAGCTGTGCTGGGATATGGACCAGTTCCGCTACTGGCTGGACGCCATCCGTGCCGCCGGCATCACCATGCCCGTGGACGTGGGCATCATGCCCATCCTGGACCAGGCCGCCACCATCAACATGGCCCTCAGCCGCAACGGCTGCGTCATGCCCCGGGCCCTGTGCGAGATCATCTCCAAGAACTGGATCTTCCCCAACCCCTTCGACAAGGAGCCCTTCGACGCCGACGTGGCCGGCAAGAAGGCCAGCTTCAAGGAGGCGGGCATCGAGTACACCATTAAGCAGATCGACGAGTACCGCGCCTGCGGCATCGACGGCATCCACCTGTACGCCCTGAACAAGTATGACGACGTGGCCCGGATTGTCAAGGAGTCCGGCATTGTGGATCTGTAAGAGAAACCAATCCGTAAGGAGAGACTGACTATGGCACAAACCATCGCGCTGGCCGGAAAAGGCGGCGTAGGCAAGACCACCATCTGCGGGATGCTCATTGAGTACCTGTGCGAGAAGAAGAACGGCCCCGTTTTGGCGGTGGACGCCGACGCCAACAGCAACCTCAACGAGGTGCTGGGGGTGGAGGTGGAGGACACCTTGGGGGACATCCGGGAGGATATGACCCGGGCGGAGATGGCCGCCGAGACGGTTATCCCCAAGGGGATGACCAAGGCCGACTACGCCGAGATGCGCTTCTCCGACGCCCTGACCGAGGCCGACGACTTCGATCTGCTGGTCATGGGCCGCACCCAGGGGAAGGGCTGCTACTGCTTCGTCAACGGTCTGCTGACCACCCAGGTGGCCAAGTACGCCAAGAACTACCGCTATATTGTGGTGGACAACGAGGCGGGCCTGGAGCACCTGAGCCGGGGCGTCCTGCCCCAGGTGGACACCATTCTGCTGGTGAGCGACTGCTCCCGGCGGGGGGTTCAGGCGGCGGGGCGGCTCAGCGAGATGATCGCGGAGCTGAAGCTGGGCGCGAAGGAAGTGGGCCTCATCATCAACCGCGCCCCAGGGGGCGAGCTGAACCCGGGCGTCCGGGAGGAGATCGATAAGTACGGCATGAAGCTCATCGGCGTCGTACCCCACGACGACACCGTCTACGAGTACGACGCCGAGGGCAGGCCCTCCGTCACCGTGCCCAAGGACAGCCCTGTTAAGCAGGCCGTCCACCGGATTTTTGACCAGCTGGCCCTGTAAAGCCGTTTCAACATTTTCCATAGAGCCAAAAACATGAAGGGAGACAAACCAAAATGCCTTTTGCCAAAAAGCCCCAGGTATTCAGCGCCAAGATCAACGAACTGACGCTGGGCACCGGAGACAAGGCCGCTGTCCTGGGCGGTCAGAATGTCTTCAATCTCTACTCCTTTGACGCCCCCATCGCCAATCGCCCCAAGATCGGCATCGACGTGTCCGACGACCCCGAGCAGCCCTCCGAGGGTCTGAAGGCGTTCTACGCCGGGTGCGACACCCTGGCCCAGCGCGCCAAGAAGGCCGCGGAGCTGCCGGAGGTGGATTTCGTCTGCATCCGCTTCGATCTGGCGGACCCCAACGGGGCCAACAAGTCCATCGAGGACTGCGTGGCCGACGCCAAGGCCGTGGCCGAGGCTGTTGACAAGCCCATCGTCGTGGCCGGGTGCAAGAACACCGAGAAGGACGCAGACCTCTTCGGCAAGGTGTCCGAGGCCCTCCAGGGCAAGAACATTCTGGTTCTCTCCGCCAAGGAGGAGAACTACAAGGGCGTGGCCGCGGGCGCGGGCATGGCCTACGGCCAGAAGGTGGGCGCGGAGTCCGCCGTGGACATCAACCTGGCCAAGCAGCTCAACGTGCTGATTACACAGATGGGCGTCTCCGGCGAGAATGTTGCCATGAACGTCGGCTCCGCCGCCGCCGGGTACGGCTTTGAGTACGTGGTCTCCACCCTGGAGCGCGTGAAGGCCGCCGCCCTCAGCCAGAACGACAACACCCTCCAGATGCCCATCATCACCCCCGTGGGCGTGGAGACCTGGGGCGTGAAGGAGGCCACCGCCTCCGAGAGCGACGCCCCCGAGTGGGGCGCCCAGGAGGAGCGCGGCATCGACATGGAGGTTGAGACCGCCGCCGCCTGCCTGGCCTACGGCAGCGACGCCGTCATCCTCAAGCACCCGGTTTCCATTCAGACCACCGCGCGGCTGGTTGCCGCTTTGATGTAAGGAGGGCCCGAACCATGGCATTGAAAGGTCTTGACATTTTTAAGCTCACCCCCAAAACCAACTGCAAGGACTGCGGCAACCCCACCTGCATGGCCTTCGCCATGAAGGTGGCCTCCGGCGCTCTCCCCATTGAGAAGTGCCCCCATATGTCCGCCGAGGCTCTGTCCACCCTGAGCGAGGCCACCGCGCCCCCGATGAAGAGCTACAAGGTGGGCGAGCTGGCCCTGGGCGGCGAGACTGTCCTCAGCCGCCACGAGAAAACCCTAGTCAGCAAGACCCTGTACGCCGTCCAGGTCTGCGACTGCATGGACGGGGCCAAGCAGGACGAGGTCCTCAAGAGCATCCCCGCCGTGGACTATGAGCGCATCAGCGAGCGGATGTATGTGGAGATGGTCTATGTCCGCCACAGCGCCGACAAGGCCCCCGCCGACTACGCCGCCCTGGTGTCCAAGGCCAAGGCCCTGGGCCGTCCCATGGTCCTCAGCTGCACCGACGTGGAGGCCATGAAGGCCGGTGTCGAGGCCGCTGCTGGCTGTGACATCATCGTCAACGGCGCAACCCCCGACAACTTCGCCGACATGAGCGCCGTTGCCACCGGGGCCAAGGCCCTGCTGGGCGTCCGCGCGGACAGCCTGGAGGCCCTCCACGACACCGTGGAGAAGCTGGAGGCCGCCGGCAACAAGAACCTGATCCTGGAGGTCAGCACCGCCTCCGTGAAGGAAGCCTATGCCGACGCCGTCCAGATCCGCCGGGCCGCTCTGAAGGACGGCGACCGGACCTTCGGCTATCCCTCCATCGTCAACGTGGCCGCTCTGGCCGAGGGCGACGCCCATCTGGAGGCCGCTCTGCTGAGCCTGTTCACCTGCAAGTACGGCTCCATCGTGGTCTGCTCCGAGATGACCTACGCCAAGGCCCTGCCTCT
>JAIEIQ010000317.1 GCA_029065305.1 Oscillospiraceae bacterium | reverse complement strand
GGTTTGGTAGCGTTTCAGCCGAAAAGCAGCAAAAAGAAAGAGGAAAGTCTTGCGCCGCAAGACTTTCCTCTTTCTTCAGTTGGTAGCGCTTTTGGTAGCGTTAACGCTTACAGCGCTCTGGAAAACGCCTCAGCCTCCGTCATACCGAAGTACTGATATGCGATGGTCCCGGAGCGGTCGTCGCCCCAGGTCACGTCGATGTGGCAGAGCGTTCCGTCCAGTTCCGCCACCGTCCAGATGTGGTCCTCTGTGGACACTGTGGAGCACGTAATCCCCTCCAGCTTCAAAAACAGGTTGTATGCCGCCGTGTAGCCGTCGCAGACCGCCAGCCCGTCAATCAAGGCGCTGTAGCCGCTGTGGCTCATGGAGTTGACCGTGCTGTTGAAATCAAAGGCGCAGTTTTCGCAGATCCAGGTGAAATAGGCCAGCGCCTTTTCCCGCTCCGTCATCTCCGCCGTAATGGTCCCGTTGGCCCACAGCCTGTCCCGGACAGCCGTGGCCGCGCGGAGCGTGGCGTTCCGGTACTCCTCCAGGAGCTCGTCCCCGTAGAGGCTGCTGGAGAAGGTGAGCGTCACCGAGCCGGTGCGGATGGAGGAGGCGCAGGAAACCGCGTTATAGCTCTGCTCCACATAGAGGCGGATCACATTGAGATGCTGCTCCAGCAGCGTGTCCACCGCCTGGGATGTCAGACTGTTGGGGGGATAGCGGAGCACAACCCGCCGTTCGCCCCGGGCCAGCATTCGCCGGATGTTGGCGTCGATCTCCGCCGTACTCGCGGGCGCTTCGTAAAAGGTTCCGTCGCTCTCCACCAGCAGTGCCATCCCCGTGCCCCGCTCCAGCTTCGACAGATCCCAGTCCAGCGTAATCCGCAGATCCTCGTACACCAGCCGCGTCACCATGGCGGCGGCCTGGCCGCGCTGAATCCGCTCCCCGGGCCGGAAGGATCCGGCCTCGTCCACCCCGTCCAGAATCCCCCACTCGTAGAGCCGCAGGATATCCTGCTGATAGGGGGTGCTCTCTGTCACATCCGGAATATATCCGTAGTCCCTGTAGGCCAGGGAGACAATCTTTCCGTTGGGGGAGCCGAACATCTCCCCGGGCAGGGCGTTGGCCAGCAGGTGGGCCACCTGGGCCCGGGTGGCGGGCTTCTCGCAGAGGCCGTCAAACTCCGCGCCGATCACCCCGGCCCCCTTGAGATAGGAGACGTAGGGCGCGTACCAGGCGCCGGAGGAGGCGTAGGCGCCTGGACCGGCCTCGCTCTGGCCGTAGTCGTACAGGCTGCGCAGGCGGGCGGTCAGGGCGATCATCTCCGCCACGGTGATATCCGCCTTGGGCGCGAAGAGGCCCCCGCCGCCCTGGCCCTTGGCGAGCCCCAACTCGTAGAGGGCCTTCACATTCGCGTAGTACCAGGCGGAGGCGGGGACGTCGGTAAACTGATCCTCATATGTGAGGACCGGCACAAAGGCCCGGTCCGGCTCCGCCCGGGCGGGTGTGGGCACAATGCCCAGCAGGAGCAGGGCCAGCAGCAGGGCGGGCAGACGGCGCTTCATCGGGTTTCTCCTTTCGTTCAGGGGACGAGGATGTCCATGTCCGCAGCGGTCAGGTCCTCCAGGTAGGGGTTGAAATAGGCGTTGATCAGCTCCAAAGAAGCCTGGGCGTCCAGCACGTAGTAGGAGCCCCCCTTGTACCAGCCGGAGCCGTCGCCGGGCAGGGTGTGGAAGTGGATATTGTCACTGCCGATGGTCAGCGCCTGCTCCCCGAACCAGATCAGGTTCGCCAGGGTCAGGTGCTCATCAATGGTCACGTGCTCCTGAAAAATCCGGGCCAGATCGGGGATCTTGTCCCAGTTTCCGGGCTGAAGCATCCGCTTGGCTACAGCGGTCAAAAAGGCCTGCTGGGTGCCGATGCGGCCGATGTCTGCGGTGGCGTAGCCGGTGCCGTCGTTGTTCTGCCGCCAGCGGACCACCTGGAGGGCCTCCTGGCCGCTCAGGTGGCGGGGGCCGGCGGAAAAGTGGATGTGGAGATCCTGGTAGGGGTCGTCGTAGTCCATGTCCACCGGGATGTCAAAGTCCACCCCCTCGATGGCGTCCACCAGCTCCACAAAGCCCTCCAGATTCACCGTGATATAGAAATCCACCGGGATGCCCAGCAGGTTGGAGACCTCCTCCACCGTGCTGCGGAAGCCCCCGTGGTGGTAGGCGTTGTTCAGCTTCTGCACCGTCCAGGACACGTTGAGCAGGGTGTCCCGGGGCAGGCTGCACACGTTGATCGTGCCGTTGGCCGCGTCCAGCGCCACCAGCAAATTGGTGTCGCTGCCGCCGTTCTCGTCGTCCAGGCCCCCCACCAGAACGGTGTAAAACCGGTCCTTCCGTCCGGCGGGAGCCCTGGCGCCCTCCTCCCCCTGGAGGTCCCGGGCGGACTGGGCCGGCAGGCCGGTGTCCGCCACCTCCGGCTCCTTGGAGAAGCACTTGTAGAGGCCCATCAGCGCGATGAGGACAAATCCGGCGCTGATGAAAAAGACAGCTAACGTCTGGAGGGAGGTGGCGGTACGCTTTTTGCGGCTCATGGGGCGCTCCTTGCTTCGCGGCGCGGGCCAGGAAAACAGAGGCGCGCCGGGTAATCTGTTTTTGCCTATTATAGCGCAGCGCCCCCCGGAACGCAAGGGGGTGGAGAAAGTTGTCACGATTTTGTTTATCTTGTATCCGAGTTGTCATCTCCTGTCCGCCGCAGGAGCTCGTCGAGGAGGCGGCTGTGGCGCTCCAGGGTCTCCCGGATCTCGGCCAGGGGGTCCTGGTCCAGCACCGGCCCCTCCTGGATGGGGCCGGTGGTCCGGATGGGGTGGATATAGCGGCGGACCGGGGGCTCGTGGGCCTGGCTGATGGGCACGGCGGCCCCCGGCGGCGTACCTGGGCGCACGCCGGGGGGACGGCGCTGGGGTGTGGTCCAGCGCCGGTCGGACGGCCGGGGGCCGCGGCGGTTTGGCTGATATTTCATGGTTCCAATTCCTCCCGTTTTCAGATAGGCGGCGGGGGCTATTTCCCGCCCCGGTACTTCCGGCGGGTGGCAATGCCGCCCCGGATGTGGCGCTCCGCCTTGTTTTCCTCCAGAACCTCCTTGACCCGGAGATAGAGACTTCTGTTGTACAGGGGAAGGCGCTCCTGAATGTCTTTATGTACGGTGCTTTTACTGATCCCGAACCGTTTGGCGGCCTCCCGCACGGTGGTGCGGTTTTCGATGATGTAAGCGGCCAGCTCACAGGCCCGTTCCTCAATGTTCCCTTTCAAAGCCCAACACTCCCTATCCCGATATACCGTATCTATATGCGGGAATGGGGAAAAAATACCTTCTTCCGCCGCCGGCGGCGTCTATTCCGGCAAAGACGGCCCCGGCATCACGCCGGGGCCGTCCAATTGCTCCATATGCTTCTTTTTTACCAGATCCGGACTCTCGCCTCAGGGGAGACATACATGCCGTCGCCGGGCTGAATGTCAAAGGCCTCATAGAACTCATCCAGGCTCTGGAGGGACCGGCTGCCCCGGAGCTTGTCAGGGGCGTGGACATCGAACATGGACAGGTAGACCCGGGTCTCCCGGCTGGCGGTGCTCCGCCAGGTGCGGGCAGCGGCCTTATACAGGGTCTGATAGTCGGGCGTCTCCTCCTGGCCCTCGATCTGGGTGATGCAGGCCAGGGCCCCCAGGTCCGCCACGTTCTCGCTGATGGTCAGCGCGCCGTTGCAGGTGACGCCGGGAGTGACCTCCACGCCGTCATAGAAGGCGACAACCTGCTCGCACAGGCCCTGGAAGGCGGCGTAGTCCTCCTCGGTCCACCAGCTGCTCTGGTTGCCCTGGGCGTCGAAGGTGGCGCCGTTGTTGTCAAAGGCGTGGGAGATCTCGTGGGCAATCACATAGCCGATGCCGCCCAGATTCTCCGTGCGGTCCACCTCCACGTCGTACAGGGGGGCCTGGAGAATACCGGCGGGGAAGTTGATGGAGTTGTTCTGGGGAGAGTAGTAGGCGTTGACGGTATAGGCGCTCATCGCCCACTCGCCCCGATCCACCGGCTCGTCCTGGGAAGCGGCCATATCGGCCATCATCGCCTTGCTCATGGCCAGAATATTGTTGAAGTAGCTGCCGCCCTCGGCCGCGGAGAGGATCTCCACGTCGTCATAGATGTCATCCCACTTGTCGGGGTAGCCCACGTTGACCGTGATGGCCTCCAGCTTTTCAACGGCCTTGGCCTTGGTGGTTTCGCTCATCCAGTCCAGAGCCTGAATGCGCTGGGCGTAGACCTCCAGAATCTCGTCGATCATGGCCTCCACGTCGGCCTTGGCCTCGGCGGAGAAGTATTTCTCAATATAGACCCGTCCCAGATAGTCAGACAGGTACTGCTGCACCGCCTGGGCAGCGTTCTCCTCGTCGGTGAGGCTGCCCTCAATGCCCCGGAGGGCGGCGCTGTAGGCCTCGGAGGCGTCGGTGAACTCCCGGTTGAGCAGCTCGCCGAAGTTGGCCAGCACGCTCAGGCGCAGGTAGAGCTTCAGATCCTCCAGGTGCTCCTCGGTGAAGTACTCCGCGGCCTTCTCTGTCAGGCCCACATCGCTGACCACATAGCGGTCCTCATCGTGGAGGCCCTGGGCGGCGAGGACCTTCTCCAGGTCCACGCTGGGGAAGAGGGCCTTCAGGTCCTTGGCGTCCATGAAGTTGAAGACCTTGGTGAGGTCGGCCATATCCTCCTGGGACATGCGGGCATCCGCCAGGGCCTTGTCCATCTCTATATAGGTCTTGGCATTCTCCAGAGCCGTCAGCTCGTCGTCCCCGCCCAGCAGGAAGAGGGTGGAGACGTAGGTGCTGAAGATGCCCTGGACGCCGTCCATGGCGTAGAGATCCCGGGAGAGGCTGGGAGCCAGGGTGCCGAAGGCCAGCATCTTCTTGGAGCTGTCCTCCACGCTCTGGGCGGAGCCGAAATAGGCCAGGCCCACCCCGGCGTAGGAGAGCAGCTCGTTGCTCACCGCCATCAGCTCGTCCAGGGTCGCCGCCTTCTCAATGGCGTCCAGCCAGGGCTTGATGGGCTCGATGCCCGCCTCGTTCCGGGCGTCCCAGTCGAGGATGTTGTCGTAGAGGTTCTTGATCTTCTCCTCCGCCGAGCCCTTCTCCGGGGTTCCGGCGGCGATCTCCGTGATGAGCTCCGCTACCCGCTTGTCGGTGTCGTTCATGAGCTGGGAGAGGGTGCCGGTCATGGCGCTGCCGGCGGGGATCTCCGCCGTCTCCAGCCACTCCTTGTTCACCACGGCGTAGAAGTCATCCTTGAGATTGCTGGCCTCCAGGGCGTAGATCCGGGCCAGGAGGGTGTCCAGCTCGGCGCGGCTGACGCTCTCGCCGGGGCCAAGCAGGCCCTCGTCATTCCCCGTCACCAGACCGGCGGAGAGCATATCGCCCAGCTCCGTCTTGGCCCAGCCGGGGATGTCGGTCATGCCGGAGAGATCAGCGGCCCAGCGGGCGCTGTCGCCCACGGGCTCAGGCAGCTCGCCGAAGGCCCGGGCGAGCATCACCAGTACCTCCGCCCGGGTAACGGCCTCGTCCTCCCGGCCGCCGGTGAGAACGACCCCGGCCTCCGCCTCGCTGTAGCCGGCGGCGGCGGACAGGATCAGCTCCCGGGCTTCCCCGCGGGTGAGGGCCTCGTCCGAGGCCAGCGCCGCAGGGGCGGTCCCCAGGATCAGCACGCATACCAGCAGAAATGCCAGTACGCGCTTGGAAATTGTTTGCATCATAGGTATCCTCCTCTTTCCAATTCCGCTTGCGCAGAATAATTCACGGACAGTATAGCACGTTCGGTTTTGGGAATCAATGGGATATTTTTTAAGATTTCTTGTGTTTTTAGTATGCCCGGGAAACCGGACGAGTTTGCGGCTTGGAATTTCCAAAAACTGCTGCTGCACCAGAATATGCATCTTCTCCACCGTTACAGCCTTGGGTGTAACGGTTTTTCGCCGTTAACACCATTCTAAAAAGGAGAACTGCATGAATTATACGGAGAAATACCATCTGCCCCAGTGGGAAGAGCAAGATCGGGTGGTGCGCACGGACTTTAACCGGATGTGTGTGGATATTGAGAACAATCTTGCGGCGGTTCAAAGCGAGGCCAAAACTGCCAAAACAACGGCGGAGGCGGCTCTTGCACACAAAAATTATACGGCGGGAGTTTACCAGGGATCAAAAGAAAGCCAGATAATTGAGCTGGGATTCCGTCCAAGGGCAATCCTCATCCACTGCTTCCACTCCGGTTCAAAACCAAGCAGTATATCTGAACTGTGTTCCCTGCATCTGGACACATGGGTGCATGCGTCCCTCACCTTCACCGACACCGGATTTATCCTTCCAGCGGACTCCATGAAAGGATATCCCAATGTTAACTGGGAGAATTATCACTATATTTACATCGCATTTCGGTAAAGAGAGAGACCCCAAGGGCCGAAGCCCTTGGGGTCTTTCCTTTGGAAATCTGTAAAACTTAATTCATCTTACAGAATGTGGGTATTTACAGTGATCTCCTGCTTGCCAATTGTGACAACCGCACGAATATCCTGGTCGCCCAGATTGGTTGCGGTCAGTTCCACTTCTGCTGCCCCAGAACTGAGATTGCCAGTTTTAACTTCAATCTCGGTCCCGGCGGCATTGTAGAACTTCACTGTGTAAGCAGCGGTGTCCGTCGTATCACCCTGCTCATTCTCAATCTTCAGCTTTGTGCTGGCCGTGGTATGAGCGATGAACGCCGCAGTGTAGGTGGGGTTCTCAGCGGCCTTAACCTTGAAGCCAATCCAGATCTCCTTAGCAGTGTTAGCGCTGTAGGCACCCGTATTGTCGACATTGTACGGGGTGAGGACGATTGCCAAATAGTTGGCCGAATCGTTCGTAATATCGGACAACTCATTGCTGCATATCTCGATCCTCACACTTACCATCGCATTGGTTGTGAAGCCATTGCCAGAGATATTGTACACGGTCTTGGTTCCGCTACCAACAGTTACCTCTTTAGCATTCTCGAATGTAACGCCAAGCCAAGTAGCCAGTGCGTATACCGGGTTTCCGGCTTCACTGTTATCCAGTGTCGGCAGGGCCTTCCTGCTGTTCAGGGAGATGATATAGTCGTTAGGCTCACCGGTGCGTCCCTTGAGCTCCGCTTCATACTTCTCAACCATATCGGGATTCAAGTTGAAGTCAGTGATAGCAGCACCGGTCACAACGTCGGCCTTCTTCATCAGCTCATCAGCCTTTGTCCAAGCCTCGTCATACTTAGCGCCATTCGCAACCTCAAACGTGTAGGAACCCTTATCAGTCATGGCGGTGATGGTCTGCTCATCCACAGTGTCGGCAATAGCCCGGCCGGCGGCGATCAGACGCTCCTCAGCGCCCAGACGGCCGGTAGCCCAGATGTTGTAAGCGGTGACCAACTCCAGAGCCTTGTCATAAGCGGGCTTCTTGGTGTTGTAGGTGGTAACAGCCGTGTTGTAACTGCTGACGATGGTGGCACCATCAGAGACCTTCTTGGCGGCAAGAGCGGAAGCGTTCTTGTCGATGGTCATCTGACTGGCGTCATAGATACCCTCCAGCGTGTTGTTGGTGATAGCGGTTGTGAACGCACCCAGATCACCAGCGGCCAGAGCAACAGCCTTGTCATAGGCCTGGTCAGCCAGGGTGTTGTTGGCGGTTTTGGTGTAGGCCAGAGCCAGTTCGAAAACCTTAGCCTTATTAGCGGGGGTCTTGTTGTCGGCGTAGGTATTCCAAGCTTCAACCAGACTGTCAGTCTCGCTGCCGGAACCGCCGAGGGTCGCGAGCATCTCGTTAAGGCGGGCGACGTTGTCCTTGTTGCCCTTGGCGGTCTCGGTGTCGATAGCGGCCTTGATGACATC
>JAIEIQ010000316.1 GCA_029065305.1 Oscillospiraceae bacterium | reverse complement strand
GTATTCATAGAGCTGCTGCACCGGCACCAGGGCCTCGTTGGCCGCCACCTGGAACACGCTGTCCGCGCTGGTGTAGACAATCAGCGCTCCGGTCTCCATGTGTTCCATGCCGTAGTCCACCAGCACCTGGGTGCCGGAGTAGGGCTTGTTGCACAGGCACTTCCGGCCCACAGCGGCCTCGTATTTCGCCATGAAGTCCGCCGGGAAGCCGTCGGGGAAGGTGGGCAGGGGCCTGGGGCTGACGATGCCGCCGATCTCCCAGTGGCCGATGGTGGTGTCCTTGCCCATGCTCAGCTCGTGGAGCCGGGCGCAGCCGCCGCTGACCGCCTCCACCGGCTGGCCGCAGGTGACGCCGTCCAGATTGAAGAGGCCCAGCTTCGCCATGTTGGGAACCTGGAACTTATCGCTGGTGGCTACCGACGCGATGGTGTTGGCCCCCGCGTCGCCGAAGGCGGCGGCATCCGGGGCCTCGCCGATGCCGAAGCTGTCCAGCACAAACAGAAATACCCGCTTTTTCATCAATCATCCTCCATTATATTCCGTTTTGTATTCAAAATCTGTTCCGGTATACAGCAGCCAGGGGCGGATGCCCACCCCTGGCCGTTTGGTTTTCGCTACGCCTGGCCGTACTCCTCCAGCACCGCCAGAAGGGTCCGGTCAAAAGCCGCCTGGTCCAGCTCCAGCGCCACCTCCACATTGGGGTCCTGCCCCTTGGGCATGGGGTCGAAGAGCCACTCCCGCTCGATATCCACCTCCGGGCGGTTGGCCTTGAAGGGCCGCAGGTCGCAGACCGTCATGCCCCGGGTGGACTCGCCCTTGGTCTCGATGGTCACGTGCATCCTCGCGCTCCTGGTGATCACCGAGGAGTCGATCATCCACATCACCGCGCAGGCGTCGCAGAAGCTGTCCCGTCCGGGCTTGCCCCGCCGGCCCCTGTAGAGCTGCGCCGCCAGCTGCGCCGCCGGGTTCTGGATCGCCGCCACCCGCTCCCCCATCTCCTGGTTCGCCACCTGCTGGCGGGTCAGGTTCAGACCCACCATGCGGATGGGGATGCCGGACTCAAAGACGATCTTCGCCGCCTCCGGGTCCACGAAGATGTTGAACTCCGCCGTGGGCGTGGCGTTGCCCCCCACGGTGCTGCCGCCCATGCAGAGGATCTCCGGGATGCGCTTCGCCAGCTTCGGCTCCTTGAGCAGGGCGTGGGCGATGTTGGTCAGAGGGGCCAGGGTGATAAGGGTCACATCGTCCCGGGCCATGTAGGTGTCAATGAGGAAGTCCACCGCGTGCTGCTTCTCCAGGGCCTTCGTGGGCTCCGGAACCTCAATGTCCCCCAGGCCGCCGGCCCCGTGGACATAGGAGGCGTCGTGGAGGGGCACCAGCATGGGCCGGTCGTAGCCGGCGTACACCGGCACATCCATCCGCCCGGCGGTCTCCACCACAAACCGGGTGTTCCGCTGGGTGGTTGCCAGTCCCACGTTGCCGCCCACCGTGGTGACGCCCACCACGTCCAGCCGCTTCAGGCACAGCAGAAGGGCCAGGGCGTCATCCACGCCGGTATCGCAGTCGATGATGACCGGCTTCTTTTCCATTTCCGCCATGAAATTACTCCTTCCCGGCCGCCTTGGCGCTCTCAGCCTTCTTGATGCGCTGGATCGCAATCAGGCCGGTGACGCCCAGGGCGATGATGGTGGCCGCGTAGGGGATCATCTCCAGGAACTCCGTGGGGAAGTTGGTCTGGTTCTTCATGGTGGTGGTCAATGCCTGGGAGAAGCCGAAGAGCAGGGAGGCCAGGGCCGATCCCACCGGCTCGCCGCCGGCCATGTTCTGGGCGGACAGACCGATGTAGCCGCGCCCGTTTGCCATGTTCTTCATGAAGAAGGTGACGTAGCTCATGGACAGGTACGCGCCGCTCAGGCCGGCCATAAGCCCGCAGATGGCGAAGGAAGTATAGCCGATCTTCTTCACGGAGATACCCACGGACTCCGCCGCGTGGGGGTTCTCCCCCACCGCCCGGATGCGCAGGCCCAGGCGGGTCCGCTTGAGCAGCAGCCACACCAGGAAGATGCTCAGCACCGCTATCCAGGTCAGCAGGCTCTGACCGGAGACAATTTTGCCGATCACGGGGATATCCTTGATGACAGGGATGTCAATGTTGGGGATCTGATAGGAGCGGAACGCGCCGCTGTAGGTGTATATGTCACCACTCAGCAGGTGGAGGGGGAG
>JAIEIQ010000315.1 GCA_029065305.1 Oscillospiraceae bacterium | reverse complement strand
TGGGAGAGGCGCTCCGGGCCCGGGGGGCGGAGCTGGTGGACGCCACCTGCCCCCGGGTGGCGCTTCTCCGGGATGTTGTCCGTCAGGCGGAGGCAGAGGGGCGTCAGCCGGTGATGGTGGGCCAGGCGGACCACCCGGAGGTCCGGGGAATCGCCGGCTGGTGCCGCCGGCTGGTGGTACTTTCTGGGCCCGAAGAGGCCCGCGCGTGGCTGGCGAGGGCTGAAAATCCTAGGGAAACGCCCCTCACGCTGGTTTCCCAGACCACGATGCTAGAAGAAATTTGGGAAATTACTCTGAAATTTTTCAAAAAAGAGTGTACAAACCTAAAAATATTTGATACAATATGTAGAGCTACGCATAATCGTCAATCCGAGGCGGCTGAAATCGCCGCGGAAGTGGACGCTATGGTGGTGGTTGGTGATCCCAAAAGCGCCAACACAAAGCACCTGACAGAGATATGCCGGACCTATTGCTCCCATGTTTTCCAGATCGAGAACGCGGACGAGCTTTCTTTGGAGGAACTGTCAGACTGCCGCGTGGTTGGTCTGACCGCGGGGGCCTCCACGCCTGCGAGCATCATAAAGGAGGTCTATAAGACGATGAGTGAAGAAAAAATCCTGGGCGAGGGCATGGAAAATTTTGCCGAAATGTTTGAACAGTATACCAATACTTTGAATACAGGAGATAAGGTAACCGGCGTCGTCACGGCCATCACCCCCACCGAAGTCCACGTCGATCTCGGCTGCAAGCAGGCCGGTTACATCCCCCTGGATCAGTTGACGGACGATCCCACGGTCAAGCCCGAGGACGTGGTGAAGATCGGCGACGAGGTCGAGCTGTTCGTCATCCGCGTCAACGACGTGGAGGGGTACGCGACCCTCTCCAAGAAGCGTCTGGACGCCGTAAAGGTCTGGGAGAACATTGAGGAGGCATGCAGCAACAAGGAGGTCATGGAGGGCATCGTCACCGAGGAGAACAAGGGCGGTGTTGTCGTCTCCGTGAAGGGCGTGCGGGTGTTTGTCCCCGCGTCCCAGTCCGGCCTGCCCCGGGACGCGGCCATGAGCCAGCTGGTTAAGCAGCGGGTCTCCCTGCGGGTAACGGAGGTCAACCGCGCCCGCCGCCGGGTGGTGGGATCCATCAAGGCTGTGCAGCAGGAGGCGCGTGCCGCCGCCGCCGCCGAGGTGTGGGCCAACATTGAGGTGGGCAAGCGCTACACCGGCACAGTGAAGAGCATGACCAGCTACGGCGTGTTTGTGGACATCGGCGGCGTGGACGGGATGGTACATATCTCCGATCTGAGCTGGAGCCGCATCAAGCACCCCCGGGAGCTGGTGGCCGTAGGCGACACGCTGGATGTGTACGTCATCTCCTACGATCCGGAGAAGCGGAAGATCTCCCTGGGTGTGAAGGACCGCAGCACAGATCCCTGGCAGGTGTTCATGGACACCTACAAGGTAGGCGACGTGGCCAGCGTGCGCGTTGTGAAGCTGATGACCTTCGGTGCCTTTGCCGAGGTTGTCCCCGGTGTGGACGGGCTGATCCACATCTCCCAGATCGCCGACCGGCGGATTGAGAAGCCCGAGGACGTGCTGGCGGAGAACCAGACCGTGGAGGCCAAGATCACCGCCGTGGACGAGGAGAAGAAGAAGATCTCCCTGTCCATCCGGGCTCTGCTGGCCCCCTCCCCCGCCCCTGCGGAGGATGAGGACGGCGAGTAAGCTCTCCCGGCCAAAGCTGACAATACGTGGACCGGCAGCCTGCGGGCTGCCGGTCCTTTTTCCGGACACCAACTTCCACATTTTGTATTTTCCGGCGGATAACGCAGAGACACTTCCTAATGATATGAAATTTTGGTGAACTTTTTTAGGAATTTTCTTGAAATTGTACCAAAATAGGGTTATACTGGACGTAGGAAGTATAGTTCGCCTGAACGCGCGGGGCGGGCGGGCCGGAAAAGCAGTGCTGGAAGGGAGGCGTTTGGAATATGTTTCGGATAGGGGATAAGGTGGCGCACCCTATGCACGGGGCCGGTGTCATTGACGACATTGTCTCGGAGCGGGTGGGGCCGGCGTCCCAGGATTACTATGTGTTCAGGATGCCCGTGGGCGGGCTGGTGCTGAAGATCCCCACGGCCAAGAGCCAGCTGGTGGGGCTGCGGGACGTGGTGGGCGCGGGGGAGATCTCCAAGCTGCTGGAGGCCATTCCGGCCCTGGCGGCGGATATGAACAGCAACTGGAACCACCGCTATCGGGAGAATATGGAGCGCCTCAAGAGCGGGAACCTCTACGAGGTGGCCCGGGTCATCAAGGGCCTCAAATGCCGGGAGAAGCAGAAGGGTCTGTCCACCGGGGAGCGGAAGATGCTCCACACCGCCAAGCAGATCCTGCTCTCGGAGCTGGTGCTGGTGACGGGCATGGACTACGGCTATTTTGAGGAGCAGATCAATACAGCTATGGTAGGGGGATGAGCGGAATGGGCAAGCTGCTCGACAAGCTCCTCCGGCGGGAGAAGCACACGCCGGAGGTTTGCAGCGCCGTTGTAGCCGCCGCCGGGGGCTCCGAGCGCATGGGCGGGGAGAATAAAATCCTGCTGCCGCTGGAGGGGATTCCGGTGCTGGCGCGGACGCTGGCGGCTCTGCAGAGCGCCTCCAGGGTGACGGAGATTGTGGTGGCCGTCCGGGAGGCGGATTTGCTGATCGCGGCGGAGCTGTGCAGGGTCTACGGCATTACAAAGCCGGTGAAAATCGTGCGGGGCGGGGCCACCAGGACGGAGTCCGTGCTGATGGCGGCCCTGGAGTGCCGGGAGGACGCCCGGATCATCGCCGTCCACGACGGGGCCCGGCCCCTGGCGGAGCCGGAGCTCATCGACCGGGTGATTGAGCTGGCGCTGAAAACCAACGCCGCCGCCCCGGCGGTGATGGTCAAGGACACGATCAAGACAGTCCGGGACGGCGCGGTGGAGAGCACCCTGGAGCGGGACGCCCTCCGGGCTGTCCAGACGCCCCAGGCCTTTGACGCCCAGCTGCTGCGGGCGGCACTCCAGTCCGCCGTGGAGCTTGGCCTCTCCCCCACCGACGACTGCGCCGCCGTGGAGCGGCTGGGGAAGGAGGTCCGGCTGACGGACGGCTCCTACGAGAACATCAAGATTACGACACCGGAGGACATGGCCATCGCCGCCGCGCTGCTCCGGCGCAGGGAGGGGCGGCTATGAGCATCCCCAGAATCGGCCACGGCTATGA
>JAIEIQ010000314.1 GCA_029065305.1 Oscillospiraceae bacterium | reverse complement strand
CCTCAACGCGGTGGCCCTGGCCTTCCCGGTCCAGAACCTGATGATCGCGGTTTCCACCGGCACCGGCGTGGGCATCAACGCCCTGCTGTCCAAGAGCCTGGGGGAGAAGAACTTTGAGCGGGCCAACCGGGCCGCCAGCAACGGCGTGTTCCTGGCGGTGTGCAGCTACGCGGTGTTCGCCCTGCTGGGGGGATTCTTCTCCCGGTTCTATTTCGCGGTGCAGACCGATGTGGAGGCCATCGTTTCCGGCGGCGCGGCCTATACGTCTATCTGTACGGTGTTCTCTTTCGGACTGTTTATCCAGATCACTTTTGAGCGCCTCCTCCAGTCCACGGGGAAAACCCTTTACAGCATGTTCACTCAGACTCTGGGGGCGATTATCAATATTGTCTTGGACCCCATCCTGATCTTTACCTGCGGCATGGGCGTCACCGGGGCGGCGGTGGCCACTGTTATTGGTCAGATTATCGCCGCTGCTGTTTCCGTGCTCCTCAACACCAAACGGAATCGGGAGATCACCGTGGCGGTCCGGGGCTTCCGGCCTGACGGAGCCACCATCGGGCGCATTTACTCGGTGGGAATCCCCTCCATCATTATGGCCTCCATCGGATCGGTGATGACCTTCGGCCTCAACCAGATCCTCATCGCCTTCAACACCACGGCTACGGCGGTGCTGGGGATCTACTTCAAGCTCCAGAGCTTTATCTTCATGCCCATCTTCGGCCTCAACAACGGCATGGTGCCCATCATCGCCTACAACTTCGGGGCCAGAAAGCCGGACCGGATGCTGAAGGCGATCAAGCTGGGTGCTGTGTACGCTACAATCATTATGACGGTGGGCTTTACTATCTTCCAACTGGCCTCCGGGTTCCTGCTGTCGGTGCTCTTTGACGCCTCGGAGGCGATGCTGGTGATTGGCGTGCCGGCACTGCGGACCATCAGCATCAGCTTCCTGCTGGCCGGAGCCTGCATCATCTGCTCCTCCGCCTTCCAGGCGCTGGGCCACGGGCTGCTGAGCCTGATATCCTCTGTGGTGCGGCAGCTGGTGGTACTGCTGCCGGCGGCGTGGCTGCTGAGCCTGTCCGGGCGGCTGGAGCTGGTCTGGTGGGCGTTCCCCCTGTCGGAGCTGTTCTCCACGACGCTGACCGTCGTGTTTTTGATGTACGTATATAAGAAAGAGATCCGGCCGCTGTATGAGACGCGGTAATGGAGACGCTGAAATTTCGGATCGACGGGCTGGAGGAGGGCGGAACCTTCCCGCTGTCCAATACGGGGCGGGGAGAGGACCGCTCCCCGGCCTTCACCATTGAAAATCTGTCCTCCGGAGCGCGGACGCTGGCAGTGACCCTGGAGGATATGAGCCACCCCATCCCCAGCTTTACCCACTGGGTGATCTGGAATCTTCCGGCGGGGGATACGATTCCTGCCGCCATTCCAGCCGGAGGCCGGGTGCCGGGGCTGGACGCGGTCCAGGGCAGGGCCTACGGCTTCCACCGCTACGCGGGGCCAAAGCCGCCCCGAGGAAAGCGCCATGTCTATCGGTTTACGGTTTATGCCCTGGACAGTGCGCTGAATCTGGGGCCTGGGGCTGGTAAAAGAGCGTTCCTCCGGGCGGCAGAGGGGCACGTTTTGCAGAAGGGCAGCTTGAGCGGCGTTTTTGAGCAGGGATAAATTCTTTTTTCGGTATGATTTCCCTCACTTTCGCAAAGACTATGGGCGAAAGTGAGGGATTTTTTATGGACGAGGAGACCAAGAGCACCGCGCCTGCCCAGGACAATGACGAGAAGAGAAGCCCCTGCGACCAGCAGCAGATCGTCGATCTGGGCTCTGCGGTCAACCATAGCAAGCGGGGGAACATCTACACCCTGACCATTGTGGGCCAGGTGGAGGGCCATCAGGTCCTGCCGGAGACGGCCAAGACGACGAAGTATGAGCATGTGATGCCTCTGCTGGCCAGCCTGGAGCAAAACGAGGAGATCGACGGAATTTTGCTGCTGCTCAACACCGTGGGCGGGGACATTGAGGCGGGGCTGGGCATTGCGGAGTTGATCTCCGGGATGCGGAAGCCCACGGTCAGCCTAGTGCTGGGGGGAGGGCACTCCATCGGCGTGCCCTTAGCGGTTGCGCCGAAGATGAGCCTGATTGTGCCCTCGGCGTCCATGACCATCCACCCGGTACGGATGAACGGGACCGTGATTGCCGCTCCCCAGACCTTCAACTATTTTGAGCGGATTCAGGAGCGGATTGTAAGCTTTGTGGCAAAAAACAGCCGGATTGGGAAAGAGAAGTTTTTGAGCCTGATGCTTAAAACCGGGGAGATGGCCGCAGATGTGGGCAGTGTGATCTACGGAG
>JAIEIQ010000313.1 GCA_029065305.1 Oscillospiraceae bacterium | reverse complement strand
CTACCCCTACTGCGCCTTCTCCACCATGGTGGGCTCCACCACCTATGACGACGGCTGGCTGGAGCGGTACCACTGCGGCTACGACGCCCTGGAGTTCACCGAGGGCAAATACAAGGGCCGGCGGGCCACGGCGGAGACCTTCGCGGAGATGCGCCGGGACTTCCCCCAGTGCCTGACGGTCTGCTATGTCATGCGGGAGGAGGACATCGACATGGCCCTGACCCACCCGTCCGTCATGCTGGGCAGCGACGGGCTGCTGGACCAGGGCCAGGGCCACCCCCGAGCGGCGGGGGCCTTCCCCCGGTTTCTGTCCAAGTTCGCCCGGACGGGGAAGATCGGCCTCTACGAGGCGGTAGCCAAGATGACCGCCCTGCCCGCCCAGCGCCTGGGCCTGACCCAAAAGGGGCGGCTGAACGTGGGGGCCGACGCGGATATCGTCCTGCTCCGCTACACCAGCATCCGGGACAACGCGTCCTTCCAGCACCCCACCCTGCCGCCGGACGGCATCGACACGGTGCTCATCGGCGGCGAAACCGCCCTGGAGGGGGGCCGCATTGTCAACGGACGGCTGGGCAGAGCCATCCGGCTGTAGTCCCGTTCCCTCCACACCTCAAGGTCAAAAGAAAAGGATAGAATAAACTATGGAATACGGCATCTGGTCCCTGGTACCGCCCCTGCTGGCAATCATCCTGGCCCTTGTCACCAAAAATGTCTTTGTGTCCCTGTTCGTGGGCATCCTCACGGGCAATCTGGTCCTCAGCGGCTTCTCCCCCCTGGCGGGCATCAACGGCGGGCTCTACAGCATTGCCGACGCCATGACCCAGGGCAACACCATCATCATCGGCTCCGTGCTCATCACCGCCGCCATCATCCATCTGGCGGAGAAGTCCGGCGGCATCCAGGGCTTTGTCAATGCTGTGGTCAAGCGCAGGGGCCTCATCAAGTCCAAGCGGGGGGCCAACCTCTTCACCTGGCTGCTGGGTCTGGTGGTCTTCACCTCCGGCACCCTCTCCTGCATGGTCACGGGCTCCGTGTCCCGCCCGGTGAACGACGCGCTGAAGGTCCCCCACGAAAAATCCGCCTTCATTGTCCACGCCACCTCCACCCCCTGGTGCGTCCTCTTCCCCTTCAGCGGCTGGCTGGCGGCTATGGCCGGGTATCTGGTCAGCGGCGGCGTGCCGGAGGAGCAGTCGGTGGGCGTGCTCTTCCAGTCCATCTTCTTCAACTTCTACAGCATTCTTGCCATTCTCCTGGTGCTGATCCTCGCCCTGACCCAGAAGGACTTTGGCCCCATGGCCAAGGCGGAGCGGCGGGCAGCGGAGACCGGGGCCCTGGACGACCCCGCCCATCTGACCGAGGGCAGAATCTCCGACACCTCCACCATCGACTCCGGCGTAACCCCCCGGGCCTCCAATCTGCTGGTCCCCATCGGCGTGCTCATCGCTGTCATGTTCGCGGCCCTCTTCATCACCGGCGGCGGCAATATTATGAACGGCGCGGGCACCCAGGCTCTGATCTGGGCGGTGTTCACGGCCCTGCTGGTGGTCATGTCCATGTGCGTGGCCCAGAGGATCTTCACCGTCACGCAGGTCATTGACGAGATGTTCAGCGGCATGAAGTCCATGCTGCCCATCGCCTTTGTCCTCCTCTTCGGCTTCACCATGGGCAATGTGGTCAAGGCCCTGGACACCGGCTCCTACCTCTCCAGCCTCTTCCAGCAGCTGCTGAGCCCGGCCCTGCTGCCGGCCCTGACCTTCCTCATCGGCGTGCTCATCTCCTTCGCCACCGGCACCTCCATGGGCACCATGGCCATTATGGCGGTTCTGGCCCTGCCCATGGCCTACGACATGGGCTGCAATATCCCCTTGGTGGCCGGGGCGGTGTTCGGCGGGAGCATCTTCGGCGACCACGCCTCCCCCATTTCCGACACCACCATCATGACCTGCTCCACCACCGGCTGCGACATCATCGACCACGTCAAGACCCAGGCCCCCTACGTGGCATTCATCGGCGCAATGTCCTTTCTGCTGTACATCGCGGCCGGATTTGTTCTGTAGGACACCACAAAACGATTCCGCCGGCAAGTCAAAGAGCGCCCGGCCGCTTCTGCGGCCGGGCGCTCTTCACATTGCCATCCCCTGTCAGTCGAGAATATACACCGTACACTCCCGCACACCAAACTGGATGCACTCATTATAGCTGTCCATATACAGGTCGATGGTGTTTCCCCGCACGCCGGTGTCCTCCGCCACGGCCATGCCGTAGTCGCAGTACCCGTCGTTGGAGACCACATATACCTTCGTACCCAGGGGCAGAACCTTCCGGTCCACGGCCACCACGCCCCGCCGCACGGCGGTGCCGGAGGCGGTCCGGCTGCCAACCCCGCTCTCATTCTTGGTGTAGGCGGTGCCCCGCATGGTCCGCACGGAGCTGTAGGTCACGGTGGAGCCGTTCTCCAGGGTGATTGTCCCGGTGCCGTCGCCGTTGGAGGCGATGCTCGCCGCAGACTCGTTGGGGGCGGCAAAGACGCCGGTGCCCTTCTCAATAATCTCGTCTACCGTCTCGCTCTCCACCTGCTCCACCAGCTGCCGGGCGATCTCCACGCCGTCCTGATAGATGATCTCATAGACCTCCCGGCGGACGCCGTCCCGGCCCTCCTGGACCACCTGCTCATAGCCCTCGGGCTTCTTGTCGTTGTACTGGTAGACAGTCTCATATTCCGCCGTGGAGCTGTCCTCCTCGTAGAAAACCAGCTCGGAGCCGATGACAATCTCCGGGGCCTTCTGGGGGGAATAGACCGCCACCATCTCCAGGGGGCTCAGCTGTAAATCCAGGTGGCTGAGGAACTCCGCCACGCTCTCCCGCTTGGAGACCTGGACAAACTCCTCCCCCTGATAGTGGACGGTGATCCGCTGTCCGGCGGGGAGCAGGTACGCCGCCCCATCCTTCCGGGCAATCAGCTGGTTCTCGCTGTCGATGAGGAAAACCTCCGCCTCCGTCTCCTCCGCTTCACCGGAGGAGATATAGAGGGCTGCGGCATTCCGCTCCACGGGCCGGACGGCCAGAGCCATCGTCAGGACGGTGAGGGGAATCACGGCCGCTGCTGCCAGCTGCCGGATAAGGGCCGCGGCCCGTCTGTTCTTTTTGGACATGATACTTGTACCTCCATTGGTTTTCAGAAAGGCGGCAAAGAGAAGCCTGAGCATCTTCCGGCCAGATCCGCTCTGTCCGGAGACCGCCTATGGGAATAGGATTACCAAATTTTCCTCTCCCGATACAGTATATGCAACAGATTGTAACTTTTGTAACTTTTCTGAAAACTGGGTGTAGTATAGCGCATTTCCGGCTGTTTGTCAAGTATTTTTGACTTAGGCGGCGTTTTGAGTTGACATAATTGTGGAAATTTGCCGTTATGGCAAGGAAAATCCCGGAAAAAGGTTACAGCGTTCGTTACAAAAGTTACAGGGCCGGGCCGTAAAAAAGGGGCCCCAAAGGGCCCCTGCGCGGTTAAAACGATCCCTCTATCCCGCCGCCTGCGGGCGCGGCCTCCGGCGGCGCGGCCTGGGCGGCATACTGCTGGGCGGCGGCCTCCAGGGTCATGCCGGTGGAGGCGGAGAGATCCTGCATCTGCTGCCGCAGCTCCATCTGGGTCTGGGTCAGCTGGGCGTGGATCTTCTCGCTGACCACAGCCTCCCGCGTGTAGCCGGACTCCCGGATAATCCGCTGGTTCCTTTTGCGCTGGAGCTCCTGGCGCAGGCGCTTGGCCTTCTGCTCCTCCTTCTCCCGCCGGGCCTTGGCCTGCCGGCGGTCCAGCAGCTGCTCCCGGTCCAGCTCCCGCTTCTTCCGCTCCGCCCGGTTGATGGACTTTTGCAGCTGGTTGATGGCCCCCCGGATGGTGGGGGCGTTCTCACTGTCGCTGTGGAGCGCGGCCTTCAGCTGGAACAGCTTCCGCCGGGCGAAGCCGGAGGCCGCGTTGACCTGGGCCTTGTTCTTGGCCCGGGCCAGCCGGGCGTAGGCCTCCAGAGGGGCGTCGCCGTAGCGGGTGTTGTTCTTGGGCAGCTTGAGGGCCTCCCGCTGCTCGGCGGCCTTCTTCTGGGCGGCCTCGATCATCTCCGCCAGGCTCTTGGACTGCTCCTCCTGCTCCCGCAGCATGGACTGGATCAGGCCCTCCTCCCCGGTCCCGCCGTTTTCCCCGCCCGATCCGGGCGCGGCGTCCTCCGGGGCGGCGCTCTGCTCCTGACCCCAGTTGGGCTGGGACGCCGCCATTCCGGCGGCACGGATGCTCAGATCGCTCACAGCCGGTTCCCCCCCTCTCCGCTCTGCTTTATACTGCTACTATCGGCAGGGAACCGGAAAATGATAATCCTCAGTCCTCCCGGATATACCCTTTTTTCATGTTTTCCCGGATGATGGCGTCCGACACCTGGAAGAGGATCTCCGAGCCCAGCCTGGTTTTCCGCTGCCGCCCGTAGACCTGCTCCGCCGTCACCTGGTGCCCGCTCCAGTCGCCGCCGTCGTTGCTGTGGTTGAGCAGCAGGGGCTGGAGGTTGTCCATCGCGTGGGCGTAGCGGGCCTCCGGCGTCTCGTTGTCCTCAAACTCGTCGAAGAGGGCGATGAGCTCCCGCTTCTGGTCCTCCGGCAGAATGGAATAGATCTTCTCCTTGGCGGCGTCCTCCCGGGCCTTCTGGGTTTTCAGGTTCTCGGCGTCGTAGGCGTAGGTGTCCCCGGCCTCAATCTCCACAATGTCGTGGATGAGGCACATGAGCATGACCCTGCCGATATCCACCGGCTCGTTGGCGTACTCCCGCAGGAGGTAGGCCATCACCGCCATGTGCCAGGCGTGCTCCGCGTCGTTCTCCCGCCGCCCGTGGCCGGAGAGGTGGGTCTGACGGAAGATATTTTTCTCCTTGTCAATCTCCAGCACAAAATCCAGCTGTTTTTGCAGTCTCTCGTCCATTTGAAACTCCTCCTTGTCCGTCTGTGGTCTTATTGTACCATGGGAGGAGGCCGGCGGCAAGGGGGGAGCGGCATCCCAAAAGCCTCCCCCCCATTTTTCGGCTTTCTGCCCCCTTGCTTTTCTCCTTCGGCTTCTGCTATAATGAAGCGGACATCATATTTACACAGGAGGAGTCCCATGCAGATTGTTGTACGCAACGGCACCATGACCGAGGCGGAGCAGGACTACTACGTCCGCCACATCACCGCAAAATACCCCATGGGCGCCATTGACAAGCTGGTTCTGGACATCCAGGGGGAGTTTGTCGATGCCCACTACACCCTCCACCGCTTCCCGGAGCTGCGGAAGATGGGGGGCTACTGCGCGGGGGAACCGGCGGACTGGAACCCGGCCAAGCAGGCGGAGCTGCGGGACACCCTGCCAAACCCTGTGGAGTGAGGCCGCTCTATGGAGCGTAGGTTGCGCCGGCGGCGGGGAGATGGTATCATCCTCCCATACCAAAGGGCGCGCACGCGCCGGACAGGAGGACTGCCATGAATCAATATGTAACGGGCGCTGTTATCAAATCCCTGCGGGAGCGCCGGAGCCTGACCCAGGCCCAGCTCGCGGACCGGCTGGGGGTGGGGGACAAGGCGGTGAGCCGCTGGGAGACGGGCCGGGGCTTTCCGGACATCACCCTGCTGGAGCCCCTGGCGGGGGCCCTGGGCGTCTCCGTCATTGAGCTGCTGGCCGGGGAGGCGGTGTCCAACCGGAACCGGGCGGGAAATCTGTCCCGCTCCCGTCTGTACGTCTGCCCCGTCTGCGGCAACGTGCTCCACAGCGCCGGAGGCGCGGTGGTGAGCTGCTGCGGGGTGGTGCTGCCGCCCCTGGAGGCGGAGGAGCCGGACGATGGCCACGCCCTCCGGCGGGAGGCGGCGGAGGATGAGTGGCTGGTGTCGCTGGACCACCCCATGACCAAGGAGCACTATATCTCCTTCCTGGCCTGGGTGTCCACGGACCGGCTGGAGCTGGTGCGGCTCTACCCCGAGGGCCCCGCCGCCGCCCGGCTGGGGTGCCGGGGGATGGGACGGCTGTACGCCTATTGCAACCGCCACGGATTATTTTCCATAAAAATCTGAGATCCACGTTGCAATCGGTCGGGACATCCGCTACAATAG
>JAIEIQ010000312.1 GCA_029065305.1 Oscillospiraceae bacterium | reverse complement strand
CGCCCCTCTGGAGGCGGAGGCGGTGGCCCACCTTCTGCGGCTGGCCCAGCTGACGGCCGCGCCGGTGATCATCGTCCACCTGTCCGCCCGGGAGTCGCTGGAGGAGGTCCGCGCCGCCCGGCGGCGGGGGCAGACGGTGTACGTGGAGACCTGTCCCCACTATCTGCTGCTGGAGGACAGCGTCTACGACAGCCCGGACTTCACGGAGGCGGCGAAGTACGTGTGCGCGCCGCCCATCCGGCGGCGGGAGGACCAGGAGGCCCTGTGGGAGGCCCTCCGGTCCGGGGAGATCCACACCGTGGCCACGGACCACTGCCCCTTCACCACCGCCCAGAAGCGGGCGGGGCGCTACGACTTCACCAAAATCCCCGGGGGACTGCCGGGGGTGGAGCACCGGGGGCAGCTGCTGTACACCTACGGTGTGGCGGCGGGGCGCATCGGCGCGGAGGACATGTGCCGGGTGCTGTGCGAGAATCCCGCCAGGCTCTACGGCTGCTGGCCCCGGAAGGGCGTCATCGCCCCGGGGAGCGACGGGGACATCGTGGTCTGGGATCCGGAGGCCCGGGGGGTGATCACGGCGGCGGACCAGGTCCAGAACGTGGACTACACCCCCTACGAGGGCTGGGCGGTCCGGGGGGCTGCGGAGCAGGTCTATCTCCGGGGGAGCCTGGCGGTGGACCGGGGGACGGTTCTGGCGGAAAACAGAGGACAGTTTATCAAGAGAGGGAGGAATCAGCTATGAGTATGGACATGCAGCTGGTGGAGCTCTGCCGGGAGCTCATCCGCCGGCCCAGCGTCTCCGGCGAGGAGCGGGCGGCGGCGGAATTTTTGAGGGACACCATGGAGAAGCTGGGGTATGATCAGGTGGAGATCGACCGCTACGGCAGCGTTCTGGGCCGCATCCACGGGAAGCGCCCCGGCCCCACGGTGCTCATGGACGGGCACATCGACACGGTGCCGGTGGAGGACCCCGGCGCCTGGAGGCACGACCCCTTTGCCGCCCAGATTGAGAACGGGCGGATCTATGGCCGGGGCGCCTCGGACATGAAGGGCAGCGTGGCGTCCATGGTGCTGGCGGCGGCGCGGTTTGCCGCCAGTGTAGGGCGGGATTTCGCCGGCACGGCGGCGGTGTCCTGCTCGGTCCACGAGGAGTGCTTTGAGGGGATCTCCTGCCGGGAGGCGGCGGACCGGGTGAAGCCGGACTTTGTGATCATCGGCGAGGCCACCTCCACCACCCTGAAAATCGGCCAGCGGGGCCGGGCGGAGGTGGTGGTGGAGTCGAAGGGGGTCAGCTGCCACTCCTCCAACCCGGACAAGGGGATCAACGCGGTCTACCACATGATGGCCCTGGTGGAGGAGATCCGGAAAATTGTCCCGCCGGAGCATCCCATGCTGGGGAAGGGGATCCTGGAGCTGACGGATATCCACTCCTGGCCCTACCCTGGGGCCAGCGTGGTGCCCAGCCTGTGCCGGGCGACCTTCGACCGCCGGACCCTGGCGGGGGAGACGAGGGAGAGCGTGCTCGCCCCCGTGCGGGAGGCCATTGCCCGCGTGAAGGCGCGGCTTCCGGAGCTGGACGCCCGGGCGTATCTGGCCCGGGACAGCGCCCCCTGCTGGACGGGAGAGGCCATTGAGGCGGTGCGGTTCTTCCCCGCCTGGACCCTGGAGGAGGACCACCCGCTGGTGCAGAAGGCCCTGGCGGGCCTGCGCGGGGCCGGGATTGAGGCGGAGCTCTCCCACTTCGCCTTCTGCACCAACGGCAGCAGCTTCTGCGGGGAGCGCGGGATTCCCACCGTGGGGTTCGGGCCGTCTCTGGAGAGCCTGGCCCATGTGGTGGACGAGTACATTGAGATTGCCCAGCTGGAGGACTCCTGCCGGGGGTTCCAGGGGATTCTGCGGGAGGTCCTGCGGTAGTGACAACAGAAGAGCCGCGGCCCTGACAGGGCTGCGGCTCTTTTGTCAATGGGTTTCTGGTGCCCGGATGATGGTGCCGGTCCTGCCGGCAATGCCGTCCCGGGCCTTCTCCAGCAGGGTGATCAGGGCCTCCCGGCCCGGCTTGGACTCCGCGAATTTGACTGCCGCCTCCACCTTGGGCAGCATGGAGCCGGGGGCGAACTGGCCCTGCGCGGCGTACTCCCTGGCCTCTGCCGGGGTCATGGCACTCAGCCACTGCTCGTTGTCCTTCCGGAAGTTGACAGCCACCTTCTCCACGGCGGTGAGGATGATCAGCATATCCGCGTCCAGCTGCTCCGCCAGCAGCTCGGAGGCGAAGTCCTTGTCGATGACCGCCGCCGCGCCCTTGAGGTGGTTCTTCTCCGTGCGGTAGACGGGGATGCCGCCCCCGCCGCAGCAGATGACCAGATGGCCGTCCTCGGTCAGGGCACGGATAGCCCCGGCCTCGATGATGTGCTTGGGCTTGGGGGAGGCCACGTACCGCCGCCACCCCCGGCCCGCGTCCTCCTTCACCGGATTGCCGGTTTTGGTCTGATAATCCTGGGCCTCCGCCTCGGTCATGAACTTGCCGATGGGCTTGGTGGGGTTGTCAAAGGCCGGGTCGGCGGGGTCCACCTCCACCTGGGTGACGATGGAGCACACGGGCATATTGCAGATGCCCCGGTCCAGCAGCTCCTCCCGAAAGGCGTTTTGCAGATCGTAGCCGATATAGGCCTGGCTCATGGCGCCGCACACCGACAGGGGGGTGAAGCCCTGGTGGGGGTCCTCCTTTTGGAGGGCGGCCATGGCGTTGTTGATGATGCCCACCTGGGGGCCGTTGCCGTGGGCCACCACTACCTGGTTGCCGTCCTCGATGAGGTCTACAATGGCCCGGGCGGTGATCTTCACGGCTGCGGCCTGCTCCGGGAGGGTGCTGCCCAGGGCGTTGCCGCCCAGGGCGATGACGATGCGTTTACTCATAGCGTATTACCTCGTTTTCAATTTCCCAAAAATGTTGCGGCAGATAAAACCGGACGCCTCTCTTCTGGTACCTATAATATGTGGGGATTTTATCGAAGAAATTCCTCTGAATCTCTGCGGAAAGGGAGTACCCTGGGGTACTCCCTTTCTTCGATGGATCAGCCGTACACAAAGTCGAACACCCGGACAAGGGCTGTGCAGGCCTCGGCTCGGGTCACGGTGTCAAACATGCCGAAGGAGCCGTCAGATTTCAGATTCAGGAGGCCTGTGTGGACGCAGGCGAGGGCTTCACCCCAGTGTTCTCCTTTTACACTGGGCCCTTCTGTGTAGTCCGTTACCTGGCTCTTGAGATATTCGATATCCTTGTAGTAGCCGTAGCCCTTCTTGTCGCTGGCGATCCGGCTGATTATGGTAGCCAGGTCACCGCGCGGCAGGGGCTTATTGGCATACTCCTCGGTGTAACCACGGACGTAGTACAGGTTGTACATGACGCTGCTGGATTGAAACCCGGTGGCCATCTCCATAACGGGGACATACCAGGGCTTTCCAGCGTACTGGGGGTCCGCCTGGAACTTCTCCAGGTCCTTCTGGTAGAAAAGCTTCCCCGCCATGGCGGCTATCTGGGCATAGGTGACCTGCTCGTCCGGATGGAAGGTGCCGTCCGTGTAGCCGGACACCGCGCCCATAGCCACGCAGCTTGCAATATCATTGTAAGCCGGGTGGCTGGCGGGCACATCGGAGAAGCTCACGCCGTTCCCCTCAAGCCGGGTGGGAGGGACCGAACCCGCCTCACCCACGACCTGAGAAGCGAAGCCGTTGGCCGGGGTGGCGGTGACGCCGGAGGCGTCCAGGCAGTAGAAGACCGGGGCGGAGCTGCTGGTGACATACCAGACCACCTTGCCGTTGTAGTAGATGGGCTGGCAGTCGGACAGGGGCGCGGCCTTGTTCAGCTTCTGCACAGGGCCCACGGAGCCGTCGGCGGAGTAGGTTGCATAGCGCAGGCCCTCATTGACCTCCGTATAGTCGGGCGCAGGATTGCTTACGCTGTTCCACAAAATCCAGCCGCCGTCGGGGCCCGTGGGCACCAGGAAGGGCGTACCCTCCACCTGGCTCGTCTTGGTGTTGGCGGTCAACTGCCGGATCTGAAAGGTTGCGCCGGTTTTGAAGTCCGCCTTGGAGATGTAGGCCAGCTTCATCTGGGTCAGCGGAAGGGGGACATACTGGCCCTCCAGCTTGCGCTGGGCGTAGGCCATCAGGTATCCCGTGGAGGTCTCCGCCATGCCGCCGGTCCAGACGTTGGTCTGGTTTTCGCCGTCAGGGCCGTCAAAGCGCTCGGTCTGGACGCTTGCCGCCGGGTTGGACGGGGTGCAGATCATACTCTCGCTGCCGGCCTTGCCGGACAGCTTGTGGATGACCAGGGCGCGGGGGTGGCCGTCTCCCTGATTCAGGGTGAGAAGGTTGCCAAGGGAGTCCGCCATGATAAACTGGTTAAAGGAGTGGGAGACGTAGTTGTTGTAGCCGCCCACGCCGTAGCCGGTCTCCGTCACCTGCATGTCGTTCTGCCGGACGACGATGTTCATATTGGCCTGATGGTTGTAGCCGTCGCTGGACTTGTACATCTGATGGCCGGTGTGGACATACAGCATCCCGCCGGCCTCCGCGCAGCGGAGGGTGCTGTTGGAGAGGGCCATCCTGGTGTTGGCCCCGTATACGCTGGCATGGCCCAGGCGGTTCCAGCTCTTGTCGTACTTGACCACCCGGACGACCTCCACGCTGTCGCTCTCGCTATTGTTGCGCTGGACGAAGACGAAGAAGTTGTAGCTCTGGCCGGGGAAGAAGCCGGCGTAATACTCCAGCTCCCCGGGAATCGTCCGCTGGGAGAGCAGGGCGAAGGAGGGGCTGTAGTCCTCCACCACGATCTCCTTGTTGGTAAGGGCCTCCACCCGGGTCAGACCGCCGGAGGCATTGATGTACAGATAAGATTTTACAGCATTTGCGTTAAAGCCATAGCAATTATCCAGCGCGTTGTCGGACACCGCCGGGGTCCCCGCCGCCTGGGCGGAGGGAATAAGGCCCAGCACCAGCACGAGGGCGCACAGGGCGGAGGTCAGACTGCGCAGTACCGCTTTTTTCATGAAGATGCTCCTCTCTCGTATTTTGTTTGATGGTTAGAGCGCCTTCCGCTTCTCGCCGTTCTTCTCCAGCTCCCGCAGAGCGGCCACGGGGTCCTTGACCTTGCTCAGGAAGATCATGGCCGCGATGATATAGGGCTTGAAGGACGCCTCCTTGTACAGGGGCTCGATATAGCGGTCAAAGACGCTGTTGTCCACCTCGCCCTCCGCGCAGCTCAGCCCGGAGATATCGGCGGGCAGGCAGTGCATATACAGGGCCTTGCCGTCCTTCGTCAGCTTCATCATTTCCTCGGAGCAGGTCCAGTCCTTATGCTGGGCGTTCTGGGCCAGCAGCTCCTGCTCCAGGGTGTCGATGCCGGCCTTGTCGCCCTCCCGGTAGAGCTGGGTCCGCTTCTCCATGGCCTTGAAGGGCGCCCAGGACTTGGGATACACAATATCCGCGTCCTTGAACGCCTCCTCCATGGAGTTGACCTTCGTATAGGACCCGCCGCTGGCCTGGGCGTTTTTCTTGGCGATCTCCTCGATCTCCGGCATGACCTCATAGCCCTCGGGATGGGCCAGGACCACGTCCATGCCGAATCGGGTGAACAGACCGATGATGCCCTGGGGCACGCTCAGGGGCTTGCCGTAGCTGGGGGAGTAGGCCCAGGTCATGGCCACCTTCTTACCCTTCAGGTTCTCCACGCCGCCCAGCTCATGAATGACGTGCAGCAGGTCCGCCATGGACTGGGTGGGGTGGTCCACGTCGCACTGGAGGTTGACCAGGGTGGGCCGCTGCTCCAGGATGCCCTTCTCATAGCCCTCGTCCAGGGCGTCCATGAAGGTCTTCTGGTATTTGTGGCCCTCCTCGATGAACATGTCGTCCCGGATGCCGATGACATCGGCCATGAAGGAGACCATGTTGGCGGTTTCCCGGACGGTCTCGCCGTGGGCGATCTGGCTCTTCTTCTCGTCCAGGTCCTGGACCTCCAGGCCCAGCAGGTTGCAGGCGCTGGCGAAGGAGAACCGGGTGCGGGTGGAGTTGTCCCGGAAGATGGAGATGCCCAGGCCGGAGTCGAAAACCTTGGTGGAGATGTTCCGCTCCCGCAGATCCCGCAGAGCGTCGGCCACGGTGAAGATGGCGTCCAGCTCGTCGTCCGTCTTGTCCCAGGTCCAGTAGAAGTCGTCCCTGTACATGCCGTTGATCTTCAGCTTCTCCAGGTGCTGGGCCAGCTTTTCTGTCTTGCTCATAGCGTATCTTCTCCTTTATTAAGTCAATTTATGCGATGTACCTTACTTCCTTACTTGATATCGTTGCCGGTTTTGCCGCCCCGGTAGACGCACACGTCCTCGTCGCCCTTGCCCTTGTAGAGGCCCACGCAGGCGGCGTACACGGCGGCGCAGGTCACCAGATCCTGCTTCCAGGTGATCTCGTTGGGAGCGTGGGCCTGGCTCTCCGCGCCGGGGCCGAAGCCCACGCAGGGGATGCCGTACCGGCCCTGGATGGACACGCCGTTGGTGGAGAAGGTCCACTTGTCAATCAGGGGCCGGTCCCGCAGCTTCATGGCGTCGGGGTGGCCGACGCGCTTCTCGCCGTAGAGCGCCTTGTGGGCGTCGGCCAGGGCCTGGACATGGGGGGCGCTCTCCTTGTTGATCCAGGTGGGGAAGTAGCACTCCGTCTCGTACTTCAGGCCGGTCCAGGCGGGGCGGTCGTACATATACATACTGACCTTCACGTCCTCGCCGTACTTTTTCACGCTGGGCAGGGCCCGGATCTCGTCCAGGCAGCTGTCCCAGGTCTCCCCGGCGGTCATGCGCCGGTCGATGGAGACGGCGCAGCTGTCCGCCACAGCGCAGCGGCTGGGGGAGGTGTAGAAGATCTGGGAAACCGTGCAGGTGCCCCGGCCCAGGAACCGGGCGTCCTCGTAGTGCTCCGGGTTGTACTGGGGGTTGAGCATCTTCACCAGGCCCTTGATCTCGGTGCCCTCCGCGTCGTCGTTCTCGTTGAGAGCCCGGACCTCCCGGACGATGTCGGCCATTTTATAGATGGCGTTGTCCCCCCGCTCGGGGGCGCTGCCGTGGCAGGAGATGCCCTTTACGTCCACCCGGATCTCCATGCGGCCCCGGTGGCCCCGGTAGATGCCGCCGTCGGTGGGCTCGGTGGACACCACGAACTCCGGGGTGATGCCGTCCTCGTTGTGGATGTACTGCCAGCACAGGCCGTCGCAGTCCTCCTCCTGGACCGTGGCGGTGACGAGGATCCGGTAGCCCTCGGGAATGAGGCCCAGGTCCTTCATGATCTTCGCCCCGTACACGGCGGAGACCACGCCGCCCTCCTGGTCGGAGCCGCCCCGGCCGTAGATGACGTCCTCGGTCTCGTAGCCCTTGTAGGGGTCCTGCTCCCAGTTGTCGATGTTGCCGATGCCCACGGTGTCGATGTGGCCGTCGAAGGCGATGATCTTCTCCCCCTGGCCCATCCAGCCCAGGGCGTTGCCCTCGGGATCGATCTCCGCCTTGTCGAAGCCCAGCCGCTCCATCTCCACGATGGTCCGCTTGATGACGCCCTCCTCCTCGCAGCTCTCGCTGGGGATGGCGATGAGGTCCCGCAGGAACCTGCTCATGTCCTCCCGGTAGCCCTCCGCCGCCTTCTTGATCGCTTCAAAATCCATGGTCGCACCCTCCATCAATTTCAAAATCCATTTGGTTCTCTGGGCCCTCCGCGGCCCTCTTGACTCCTATCATATCATAGAAAATGCAGTTGTCAAACAAAATTTTTGAAAACCTAAAAATTTTTCTGAAAAACCCATTGCAATCTTGTGGAGATGCTGGTATGATGGATTTGAAAACAACGGGTAGGGAGGGTGATAACGCTTTGGATACCCATCAGCTGGCGACGCTCCAGCAGATTGCCGCGGCTCTGGCGGCCCAGTTCGGGCCCAGCTGCGAGGTGGTGGTCCACGATCTGTCCGCAGAGGACCCGGCCCACTCCATCGTCCACATTGAGAACGGCCATGTCACCGGGCGGAAGGTGGGGGACGGCCCCTCCAACGTGGTGCTCGAGCAGCTTCTGGGGGGCGACGCGGACCCCCAGGACAGCCTGGCCTACCTCTGCCGCACCGAGGGGGGGAAGGTCCTCAAGTCCTCCACCATCTACATCCGCTCCCCGGAGGGGGCGGTGTCCGGGATTCTCTCCATCAACCTCGATATCTCGGCCCTGCTGATGGCGGAGCAGGCCATCGGCGGGCTGATTCGGACAGAGCCGGACAAGAAGGAGCAGAGCGTGGCCGTGGTCAACGTCAGCGACCTGCTGGACGGCCTCATTGAGCAGAGCGTGGCCCTGGTGGGCAAGCCGGTGGCCCTGATGAACAAGGACGACAAGGTTCGGGCCATTCAGTTTCTCAGCCAGCACGGCGCGTTCCTTGTCACCAAGAGCGGCGACAAGATCGCCAAGCACTTCGGCATCTCCAAGTATACCCTATATTCGTACATTGATATGAAACAGGAGGAAAACAAGCCATGAGCAAGATCGATCTGACCATCAACAAAGAAGTCCTGGCCAAGAACGTGGCCAAGGCCAAGGAGAACAGCGTCATCATCCCCACCATCGCCCAGATGCAGAACCCCGAGACCATCCCCGGCGCGATTCAGGAGAAGCTGAAAACCGTGGGCCTGTGGGACGTGAACCCCCTGAACCTGTTCCGCATCACCTGGAAGAACGAGGCCAAGGAGTCCGGCGGTCTGTTCCAGGCGGTGCCCAACTACGTGGAGATCCCCTCCAGCCTCTCCGGCGTGCCCTGCCGGATCATCGCCATGGCCGGCAAGTGGTTCCCCACCGGGTGCCATAAAGTCGGCGCGTCCTTCGGCTGCCTGGCCCCCCGGCTGGTGACGGGGCAGTTCGACGCCACCTGGCACAAGGCCGTCTGGCCCTCCACCGGCAACTACTGCCGGGGCGGCGCCTTCAACTCCAAGCTGCTGGCCTGCGAGAGCGTCGCGATTCTGCCCGCCGAGATGAGCCAGGAGCGGTTCAACTGGCTCAAGACCATCGCCGGCGAGGTCATCGCCACCCCGGGCTGCGAGAGCAACGTCAAGGAGATCTTCGACAAGACCTGGGAGCTCAAGCAGGATCCCCAGTACATGATCTTCAACCAGTTTGAGGAGATGGGCAACCCCCTGTGGCACTACAACGTCACCGGCTATGCCCTGGCGGATCTGTTTGAGGCCGTGAAGCGCCCCGGCGACAGCTTCGCGGGCGCCTGCTTTACCAGCGGCTCCGCCGGAACCATGAGCGCCGGCGATCTGCTCAAGGAGCGCTATCCCCACCTCAAGCTGGCGGTGGGCGAGGCCCTGCAGTGCCCCACCATTGTCAACAACGGCTTCGGCGGACACCGGATCGAGGGCATCGGCGACAAGCACATCCCCTGGATCCACAACGTGAAGAACACCGACATGGCTATCGCCATTGACGACGAGGACTCCCAGCGGCTGCTGCGGCTGTTCAACACCGAGGACGGGAAGAAATACCTCCGGGAGGAGCTGCATCTGGACGAGGCTCTTATCGAGAAGCTGTCCTGGCTGGGCATCTCCGGCATTGCCAACATCCTCTGCTGCATCAAGCTGGCGAAATACTACGAGCTCACCGAGCACGACGTGGTGGGCACCGTCCTCACCGACTCCGCCGCCATGTACCAGAGCCGCATCGAGGAGCTCAACGAGATGCACGGGGCCTACAACGTCCACGAGGCCTCTCTGGACCACCACCTGCACATGCTGGGGCTCAAGACCGACAACCTGCTGGAGCTGACCTACACCGAGCGCAAGCGGGTCCACAACCTCAAGTACTACACCTGGGTGGAGCAGCAGGCGCGGGATGTCCACGACCTCAACGATCTGTGGTACGACACCAAGGGCACCTGGGACGCCGTCCACGCCCAGGCCAAGGAGCTGGATGAGCTGATCAACGAGTTCAACGAGGCTACCGGCCTGCTGAAAAACCTGTAAGAAACCGCAAGGAGGGCGGGGCTGACCGCCCCGCCCTCCCTTCTTTATTCAGTGGGAAAATCCCTCCGGATACGGCCCCCGCAGCTCGGCATAGCCGTTTATATTGGAGGAGGCTTCAAAGAAGCTTCCATCCTCCAAAAACAGCCGGGTGACGATATCCCACCCAATATCCACAATCTCTCCGCACTGGAAGAGCCGGGCGTGTTCGTAGAGCCAGAGGCACTGCTCCTCCTCGGTCCCGCCGGGGATCCGGAAGAGGGCCGGGTCGATGGGGGAATCCTCCGCGTGCTCGCCCTTCCATGTGAGCATAAACCCGCCGACACTCTTCTCATAGGACTGCCACCGGGGGTCCCGGTCGAAGGTGAAGAATGTGCCGAAGTCGTGCCGCCGGTCCGTGGAGAGGTACACGCTGTAGTCCGTGGCGTGGGCGTAGCACCGCTCCAGCTTTACGCCGGTGAGGTCATAGAGGGTCTGCATGGCCATATAGGCCAGCTGGCGGTGGGTGGGGTAGTCCGGGTTCTCGAAGGGCAGGTCCGGGTCCGTCTCGCTGTCGTACATCTCCCCGGTGTAGGTGAAGGTGAACACCGTGTCCTTTACGTCCGGACACAGCAGGTCCGTCAGGGCGTTCTTGCTGCAAGCTGCCTCTCCCGGTATCAGCTTGTCCCCAAAGAGATGGCGGTAGGATTTCCATTCTCCGTCCGCGCTTTGCAGGCAGAAGGCGGGGGTGTCCGGGATGGTCCCGTCCTCCTCCTGACAGTAGGTGAAGTCCAGAACGAAGCCCTCCGGCAATTCCCCGTCTATCTGGTAGGCCCAGTAGTCCTCCATGCCCCGGTCGTAGAAAATGTACTGGGAATCGGGAGAGATAATCTCATTCTCTCCGTCGGCGTCAATGTCCTGCTCATAGGTTTCCCCGTCCACCACAAAATACAGCTCCGGCACGCCGTTCCTGTCCAGCGCGAAATAGTAGGTAAACGGGCCGAATTCGCTTTGAACCGTGACCTTGCAGCCGGAATAGCCCAGGGCTTCAAAGTCCGTGAACTCCGGCGTTTCGGCTTCCGGCCCCTCCGCCAGGGAGGTAATGACGGTATAATCCTTTCCGCCCTCCGGGCTGTTGGTATAGACCGCGAATAGCACATAGTAGGGCTTGTCATTTGCCCAATCCTGGCGCAGATAGAAGGCGAGCTCCATGTACGGCCCTGGGAACCAGTAGACGTACAGTTGATTTTTCTCCACCTCGGCGGCAGGGACCTTCTCCCCGCCGTTCCGGGTGTTTCCGAAGTCCCGAACCTCCTTGGCCGTCAGCGCAATGGCCTCCGGGAAGGAATGCACCGTGGTGATTGGGGCGGCCGGAACACCCCCCGGCGGCGGGGCGCTGTCAATCGTGTTTCTGGGGGGACCGGCGTTGAAGAAAAAGAGGACCAAAAGGGTGAACAGTCCCCCGCCGAGGATCAGAAACGGCAGGAGCAGCGCCATATTCGCGTCCTTTTTCTCGCGGCTGATCTCCGGCCCCTGTCTCTCCTCCTCCGGCGGCACAATCTCCTCCGTCTCCCCGGCCAACTCCTCCCAGTCCAGGCCCAGCAGCCTGCACAGCCGCAGGAGGTTTTCCGAGCTGGGGCGGCTGAGATCCGCCTCCCACTTGCTCACCGCCTGGCGGCTGACCTCCATGTGCTCAGCCAGGTCCTCCTGGGTGAGCCCCGCACCCTCCCGGGCCGCTTTGATCTTCCTTCCGATCCCATCCTCCATGGGGCACCTCCGTGTCTGTGATGGCTCCATGATAGCAAAAATCGCCCCCGAATACCACCAACCGGCGGAAAAATCTTGTCAACTATTGGTTGCGTGGCCGAAAAACACCTTTTTGATAGGAGAACACCATGAAAAACGTCAAACACGCGAAATGCGTCAAATGCGGAAAAATCTACGAAGCCACCCCCAATCTGACCAACTGCTCCTGCGGGGGGATTCTGGACATCGTCTACGACTACGACTACATCAAAACCGTTCTGACCAAGGAGAAGCTGGCGGCGCGGCGGGACAACTCCATGTGGCGCTACCGGGAGCTGCTGCCGGTGGAGGAGAGCACGGAGAACACCCCCCTGCGGGTGGGCTGGAGCCCCCTGTACCGGGCGGACGCTCTGGCCGGACAACTGGGCATCGCCCGGCTCTATGTCAAGGACGACGGCATCAACCCCACCGCCTCCCTGAAGGACCGGGCCAGCGCCATGGCGGTGGCCAAGGCGCGGGAGGCCGGAGCCAAGGTCATCGCCTGCTCCTCCACCGGCAACGCGGCCTCCTCCCTGGCGGGGAACGCGGCGGCGGCGGGGCTTAAGACCTATATCTTCGTCCCCTCCCGGGCCCCCAAGGGCAAGGTGGCCCAGCTGATGACCTTCGGGGCCACGGTGATCTCCGTCCAGGGCAGCTACGAGGAGACCTTCGAGCTGAGCAAGGCCGCGATTGAGAAGTGGGGCTGGTACAACCGCAACGCCGCCATCAACCCCTACCTCTCCGAGGGCAAGAAGACCGTCGCTCTGGAGATCATGGAGCAGCTGAACTGGGAGGTCCCCGACTATATCGCCATCTCTGTGGGCGACGGCTGTACCATCGCCGGGCTCTGGAAGGGGCTCAAGGACCTGCACGCCATCGGCTTTATCGACCGCCTCCCCCGGCTCATCTCCGCCCAGGCGGCGGGCTGCTGCCCCCTCAACCGGGCCATCGAGACCGGGGAGCCCTGGCGCCCCATGGAGGAGAACACCCTGGCGGACTCCATCGCCGTGGGCGTGCCCCGGAACGCGGACAAGGCCCTTATGGCTGTCCGGGAGAGCAATGGCCTGGTGGTGAACGTCACCGACGAGGAGATTATGGCGGCGCAGAAGCTGCTGGGACGGACCTGCGGCGTGTTCGGGGAGCCCGCCGGCGTCACCGGCGCGGCGGGGCTCAAAAAGCTCTGCGAGGCGGGGCGGATCGAGAAGGACGCCTCGGTGGTCAGCGTCGTCACCGGCAACGGGCTGAAGGATGTCGCCAACGCTATCGCGGCCTGCGGCGAGCCCATCTCCATTCCCGGGGATATGGACCACTTGCTGAGGGCTTTTGAAGAGAAGGGCATTGTGGTAGAATAGAAAAAGAGGGGGGCGCGGACGCGTCCCCCTCTCTCCTGTTATGGCTGTTTCTTTTGAAAGCACCCGTTACAGATCTGTTCATTTTCTGCCTTTCCTCAGCGGTGCGGGCGTGTTGGTCAGCCCGGCGATGTAATCAATAGAAACATTGTACAGCACCGCCAGACGAATAATCAGAGAAAACGGCGGTTCCCGCTTCCCCTGCTCGTAATTTGTATAGGTTGTCTTGGGTATCCCCAGTTTTTCCACCAGACCGGCCTGGGTCAGGTCCGCGTCCTCCCGCAGATCCCGCAGCCTTGGATAGTAGGACATTTCAGTACCTCCAGATATTCAGGTGGTACTAGGATGCCACAGTACAACATATGTGGTTCACAAAATACAACAGACGTTGTATTTTGTGCTTTGCAATGGG